>NZ_JBFABE010000004.1:206022-271401 GCF_040640155.1 Streptosporangium sp. NPDC023615 | reverse complement strand
AAGTACACGCCCGCTCCCGGTCCAAATACCCACCCGAAGAAGACGGCACAATGCCCGCATGACGAGAGAACCGCCGGTCATCGACCTGTGACGTCCGGCTTGCGGTGCCGAGACGAGGAGAGCGGCAATGCGTGGGGACTTTATGGTGAAGTGTGCACGTACGAACCGACCGCTCGATATCGCCGCGTCTCCGCTCGTTCCTGGATGAAAACGCGCGTTGGTACGAACCGACGCCCGTGGACTGGATCGAACGAACCGCCCGCGCCTTCGACCAGGACGAGATCGAGGTCGAGGTTCCCGCCGAGGCCGTTGCGGCGATGATCGCTTTCGAACGGAGATACGGCGGACTGTGGTGTCCGGCTGTGGGCCCCAACGGGATGGAGTACGGGCTGAACGGCGCCGCGAGTGTCTACTGGACGGCCCAGGGGTGGGTGTTCTTCGGGATCATGGACGGCGACTGGACGAACAGCGTGGAGGTTCTCCTGGACGGTCGCGCCGGGATGGCCCTCGCCGACAAGCCGCTCAGAATTCTCAACCGGAGCATCGACCAGCGGCTCGAGGCACATGCGCTGCTCCTGGCCGTCCAGCGGTGGTCGCACCTGACGCTGGAGCTGGCCCTTCCGCGGGGAACGACACCGGTCCTGGCGGCGACGAACCTGCCACCACGCGTCGATGAGGCCTCGGGACCGGCGGACCTGTGGTGGTTCGACGGAACGTCCGCCCTTCACCTTCAGCTCAGAGCCTGGTGGACAGAAGATCATGACATCTGGGCCGTCCATTGTTTCGGCCAGGACACCACAGCCTTGAACCAGATCAAGGAGACGGTGCTCAACGAGGTGGCCGGACTGCTGCGCCCAGAGAAGATCTGGTGCTCCCTGTGCGAACGGAGCGAGTGCGGGACTTGACGATCTCGACCGACTGGGGCGTTCTCACCGGGTCCGGCTCGCTCCGGCCAGAGCGTGCGACATGACCGTGATCCGGGGACGACGCCGCACACGTAGGCGGACTCCTCCAGGAGCTGCGGTGTCAGCGTGATCCCGGTGAGGCGCTCGGCCGACGGGAACATCGGCCCGTCGTGGAGGTTGAAGAACGAGGAGTGGACGGAGTCGATCTGTTCCATGGTCTCCGCGAGCTCGTCCGGCACCTCCCACACAACCGTCCTGGGCGATGAAGCCGTTGCACGGTCGCGAACCCTACGGGCGAACCGTCTTCTCAACCGGCGGCCGATGGGTACCGGGCCGCCCTGAGGTCGACGGCGAGGTCGGTCATGGCGAGGTCGGCGTTCAGCGCGGTGACCACCGCCTGCGTCAGCGGGCGCAGGGCATAGACATGCCGCACCGCGTCGAGGTCCACGGAAACCTCGTAGTAGTCCTCGGCGAACCGCTGAAACGCTTTCGCGGACGGGTCGACGAGCCGCCCGAACAGGCGCGTCGCACCGTCGGGATCGCCGGCACCTTCTGGGTAGTCGATCTCACCGACCCGCCAGCGGTAGTCGCCGCTCTCGCGCCACAGGCAGGCGGTCACGACCGGCATACCGTCCTCGTCGCAGAACGCGGGTTCGGCCACGCAGTGGCGGAAAACCTCGGGAACGGAGTCGAGCACCCCCGGCCACGGCCCGTCGTTGCCGTACGGGCTCATCACCGCCTCGTGGTCGAAGCCGCGGATGTACGCGCCCGCCGCCGAAAAGACGATGGAGTACTCATCTCCCGAACCGTTCTGCATCGAGGCCATCTCCTCCCCGGGGCTCCAGCCCGCGTCGAAGGAGTGGTGGCGGCTGGACCATTCCGGGCTCAGGACGGCCTCCAGCACCGCCATGGACCGGCACACGTCGCGAAGCACCGGAGTGTCGGGCAACAACCGAGCCACGTCATGGGCGGTCATGAGTCCCATTCAAGCGGACGCGGCGTCCTTCGCACCGAGGCATGACGGTCCGCCTCATCACGCCGAAGCAGCGACAAGAACACGACCAGCGCCGCACCGCCCGAACAGTGCGTGACCGGCCCGGCCGCGATGATGTCCCGCCCTGTGAAACGAAGCGTGTTCCGGCAGTCATCGGTGACGATCTCGATGGCGAAGGGGATCGTGAACACCACGGCGATCAGCACGAACAGCGCCGCCGTCACCCGGCCGACGATCGTGCTCCACCTCCCGCGAAGGGCGAGAACCGCACTCACGCCAAGCGCCATCACGACGGTGGGTCAGCCGTTCGACTCCGCGGAAATGGTCCGCCAGTTGATCTCTATCAGCCAGTCGGCATCCTGAGGAACGTACGGCTCCGCACTGAGAGGGCAGGTGAACCCTTTCACCTTGGAGATCGGCCCTTCTGAGAAATACCACCGGACGGTACGCGATGCGGGAGCCGCCAGGGTCAACAGAGGTGTCCCCGGTGAGGGGGAATCTCCGGTAAGGGAAGCAAGGTTGCCGCCGCTTCATCGTGGATCGAGCGCTCAGCCTAGATCGTCTTCGGCCCCGAAGCTTGGGCTCCAAGGTTCGTCGCAGCACCCGCGGACTGGAGAAACATGGCCGTCCGGCACCGGGAGCTGTTCACACGGGGTCTCCCGTGGCTCTGAATCCAAAGATCATCTCACACATATCCCGCGGGACTGAATCGGCATCGCCCCCTCCCGGCCTTCTCCGTGCCATTGTCCTCCGTCCCGGGAAGGGGATACCCGGAGAACTTGCCACAGAAAAGAAAGATCGCCATATTTGGGCGGTGGAATCGGACAAGATGCCTTCTGAACCCAGGGCACGCGGATCCCGGGCCGGTATCCGGCGCATCGTGCTCGCGGTCGTCGCCACCGTCACCGCCGTGACATTGAGTGAAGCGGCCGACGCCGCGAACGAGGACCCCGGCCGCGCTCAAGCGTCTCCGCCTGCCGGGTCTTGGACCGGCGAGCAGAAGTTGTCCCCGCCGCCGGACGGGCCCTGGCCGCAGGGCGCGGAGTTCACTCTCTTCCTGTGCCGGTCTGACGATCCGTTCGACATCTGTCGCAAGCGGGCGATCACCGCGAAGCAGCGGCGCGCGCTCCGGGCGAGACTGGAGGCGATGCCGCAGGTGAAGGGTGTGAGGTTCGAGTCCCGTACGCAGGCATGGGCGAATTTCAAAGAGCGCAACGATGACGAGGCCCTGATCTCGGCGATGGAGCCGAGTGACATGCCGGAGTCGTTCAGGGGCATGCTCCGACGACGGGCCGACGTCGCGTCCTTCCGGACCGTAGCGAAGAAGACGCCGGGCGTATCCAATGTCTTCGTCTGGGGCGCTCGTTTCTGGAAGGGCAAGGCGGACGTCAGCGTCACACTGTGCGGAGGAGAGAAACCGTATGACGGCCCTTGCGCCAAGCGCGGGCCCGTCACTCGGCAGGAGAAGGCCGCGATCGAGGGCCGGCTGAGCGGCATGCGGCAGGTCCAGCGGATCTACGTCGAGGATGCCGCACACGCCAAACGGGTGTTCGAGTACTTCTGGATGAACGGGAAGTTCAGAACCTCAATGTTTTCGGAGAGTTACCACATCAGGCTCACGCGTCCTGGTGACGCGCGGATGGTGATGAAGGCCGTCAAGGACATGCCTGGCGTCCAGGAGGCCCACGCCGTCAACACCGATTGATCCGCGCAGGAACCGAGTTTCATGAACCTCTGTACATGAAGAGCCCAGGAGTGCCAGGCACGAAGACACGAGCGAATCTTTGTAATTGTCGCGTAGGAACCGAGGCCTCACCGAAACCGCCTGTGAGCACCTGCGCACTGAGGTCTTGGTAGGAACTCTCACCACGAGCACTCAACCGGCCGGAAGGCTCCACGTGATTGTTCTGAGCAGCGAGGGGGGCGACACGGACATGGCCCCCTCGCCGTCTTGCGTGCGGAGGAAGAAGAAGCGGGTGGGAGAAGACGAGTTCTGGAACCTTATCGACATGCTCGACGGGGTTGTCGACAACCACGGCGTCTCTGTCCTCGCCGGGCGGTTACTGTCGCTGGGTCCGGAGGATGCCACTGCCTTCTGTACGTGTTTCGCTGCTGTACGGACATGACAGAGGCCCCCCGGGATGATCCCGGAGGGCCTCTGACCTGGAGCCGCCTTGGGGAATCGAACCCCAGACCCCTTCATTACGAGTGAAGTGCTCTGGCCGACTGAGCTAAGGCGGCGTGCCGTGTCCTTCGACACGACCTACGGCAGTCTACAGGCTTCCGAGGGCTCTCCGCGCCCCGGAATCAACGGATCTTGGGACAGCGGGTACCGTCCCTGGGAACGGCCAGATCGATCAGGTAGTCGTCCACGAGGCGGTCCACGCACGCCGAGCCGCTCAGGTAGGCGGTGTGCCCGTCGCCGTCGAAACCGACCAGGACGCCCGAGGACAGCTGGGAGGCCAGCGCCTCGGACCACTCGTAGGGTGTGGCCGGGTCGCGCTCGGTGCCGACGACCATGATGGGCGGGGCGCCGGGGGCGTCGATCCTCTCCCGCTCCTCCCCCTTGACCGGCCAGTACGCGCAGGGCAGCGCGCTCCACACGACGTAGGCCCCGAACAGGGGTGCCTTCTTCTCGGCTTCACGGGCCGCGGCCGCGTAGGCGGCCGGGTCGCCGGGGTAGGGGGCGTCGACACAGCTGACGGCGAGGTTCGCCTCGGTCTGGTTGGCGTACTGCCCGTTCTCCTTCCGGTCCATCAGCCAGTCGGCCAGGCGCAGCAGGGGGGTGCCGTCGCCCTGGAGCGCCCGGCCGAGCGCCTGGCGCAGGAGCGGCCAGGCCTGCCGGTCGTAGAGGGGGGCGATGACACCGAGGACGGTCCAGGCCTGGGTCACGGTACGGCCGTCGCCGGTCGTGTTGGTCAGGGGGGTGGTGTCCACGCGACGGAGCAGGCCGGCGATCTTCGCGCGGGCGGAGGCGACGGACCCGGCGAAGGGGCAGTCCCCGGCCCCCAGGCAGTCGCGCAGGAAGGAGTCCAGCGCGATCTCGAACCCGTGCGCCTGGGAGGCGCCCACCTCCAGCGGGCCGAGCGAGACGTCCACGGCGCCGTCCAGGACGAGGGCGCGGACCCGGTCGGGGAAGAGATCGGCGTAGAACGCCCCCAGTTGCGTGCCGTACGACTTGCCCAGGTAGGTGAGACGGGAGTCGCCGACCGCGGCGCGCAGCAGGTCCATGTCGCGGGCCACGTCGGCCGTGCCGACGTGCGGCAGGAGTCTGTCCGAACGGGCCCGGCAGCCGGAGACGAAGCGTCGCGAGCCCTCGGCGAGCACGGTGACCTCCCGTGGCGAGTCGGGCGATCCGTCCAGGCCGATGTAGTCGTCCAGCTCGGCCGAGGGCAGGCACCGCACCGGGGCGGATTCGCCGACGCCGCGCGGGTCGAAGCCCACGATGTCGAAACGCTCCCGCAGGGCCGCGCTCACCACGGTGCGGGCGCCGCGCGCGTACTGCACCCCGGAGCCGCCGGGTCCTCCCGGGTTGAGCAGGAGCGAGCCGATCCGCCTTCCCGAGACGGGGAGCCGGATCACGCTGAGCTCGATCCGCTCGCCGTCCGGTCTGGCGTGGTCGAGCGGCACGGCGAGCCGGGCGCACTCGAAACCGTCCCCGCACCCGTCCCAGCCGAGCGAGGCGCCCGCGCCGGCGGTACCGCGGTCACCGCCGCCCGCGGAGCCGTCGCCGTCATCGCCGCCGTTGCAGGCTGCCGCGAACAGGGTGAGCGCCACCAGCGCGGCGGCCGCACGCGATCTCAAACTTGTCCGCTCCATAGGTCAGGTCATCCACTGATCCCGCACGGAGAAACCGGTTGTGCGGTGCGTGAGACGACGAACCCTATTCTGCTGGACGCGGGACGTCTTCTCCCTTGCAGCTACAGCTTATGGAACGCTGTTATCACTCACCGGACAGAAGAGCGCTTGTCCCGACAAGGCCACCTGCCTGATGGACCGGTGGCATGCTGATAACCGGCTTCACGTTGAAGGTCGTCATCTGCGGCCCCGGAGAAGCATGACGACCGGCAAGCCGATGGAGCCCGTGCCCTCATCGTCGAGGAGGCCTCATGCTCGGTAGAACATCTCTCCATGGTCCCGGCTCTTCCTGGCCGACGGGAACTCTGATGTCGGTTCTTGACGACAAGGCTCGGAGCGAGCTCTTCAACCTGGGCAAACCACAACGACACGAACCCGGGGCGGTCCTGATCCGGCAGGGTGACCAACACTGTGATCATGTTCTCCTGCTCCGTGCCGTTCATGCCACGTCACCTGCCTGCGCGAAGGTGACGGCCGTCCTCGCCGACGGTACGGAGGTCTTGCTCGGCATACGGCTGAGCGGCGATCTCGTGGGCGAGATGGGAACTCTCAGAGAGAGGGATCGCTCGGCGACGGTCACAGCGTGCACCCCACTGATCACTTTTCGAATCGCCGCACCTGTGTTCTTCGCCCACCTCGACGAACATCCGCGTCTGTGGTCCGCGCTGGCCACGATGATGGCTGAACGGCTCGAATCGGCCAACCGGCGCAGGCTCGAGTTCGCCGCCTTCGATGTGCCGGTGCGACTGGCACGGGTGCTCGACGAGCTGGCGGCGCGCCACGGATTCACCGTCGAGGACGGCACACACCTTGGCGTCACGCTGTCGCAACCCGAACTGGGGCGGCTGATCGGGGCCAAAGAGGCCGCGGTGAACAAGGCGGTTCGGATTCTCAAACAGCACGGACTGCTGCTGACCGACTACAAGAAGATGATCATCACGGATCTGGAAGCGCTACGCACCTTCGGCTCGATGGGTTGAGAGTCCCTGGGTTTCATTGCCGGGCACATCGTCATCGCCACGCCGCGAGAAGAACTGTCCACGATATCGCCGAGACGAACATCAGCCCGGCCCACGGCAGGGCTCTGGACACGTGGCGGTATTTACGCTGGGCGATCTTCGCCAGAAGGCGGGCCATCGCCCATGCCTCTGCGAGGTTGGTCGTGACATCTTCGGTGGTCGGCATGGCCGTGGCGTCCACTCCGGTGATGCCGTACCGGCTACGTAACGTCGGCGGTCGCAAAACAGGACGAATGACCTGAAGTATGTGATATCCGGATACAAGAAAGCCCAGCAGGAAGAGGCTCAGCAGGGCAAGTCCTGCGGCGAGACCCGCACCCTCGAGCCTGGCGACCGCTCCGGTCTGAGCGGCGACCATCGCGGCGGCTCCCGCGTGTGACACCACCAGGACCCCGGCCTTCCCGTCGGCGTGCTGAACGTAGTTCTGGAACGAGATCATCGTCGCCAGCGCGTCACCCAGATCTCCGTTTGGTAAGTTGCGGGCTTTTTGTCTCTTCCGGCGCATCGTTTCATCCTCGCTTCTTGGGATCGAGTCCTAGGAAAGGACGCGAACCCGGCTGCGAGTAGGTATTAATCCACTCTTGGGCCTACTCTCCATATCTGCCCCATCACATCCCCTACTCGTAGGGGATGTGATGGTCGACATCCATCCACACTGAGGGCTTCAACCTAGATCTGCTACCAGAAGGCAAGGAACCAGAAGAATCTATGAAAAGCGGCGATTTCGGACGCGCCCTCATCGTGTCGAGCGACCTGAGAGGTTACGGACGAGGAACCGACAAGCGTCATGAGGCCATGCAGCGCGGCTTCATCGATCTTCACCGGGAGGCCGCCGACAGCGCCGGGCTCAACCGGCACCGGTGGGCGATACAGCCGGAAGGCGACGGCGAACTTGCGGTACTGCCGGCGAACGAACCGGATCCTCTCGTCGTCGACCAGTACATACGCGCTCTCCACCAAGGGCTCGTCGAGTACAACGAGGGACTGGGGGCGGATCTGCGACTTCGACTCAGGGTGGCGCTCGCCTTCGGTACCGCCTATCCGTCCGCCAACGGATACGCCGGCCAGGCGGTCGTGGAGGCGAGTCGGCTGGTCAACTGGCGACCGCTCAAGAAGATCTTCGACGACAGGGAAGACGTGAATATTGTTCTCATTCTCTCCCAGCGCGTTTTCGAAGACGTGGTGCGACAGGGACACACCTCCTACGCGTCCGACGACTTCCATCGGGTGATGGTTCGAGAGAAGGAGTTCTCCAGCCCTGCATGGATATGGAGTCCAGAATTTAATTCCAGCGATTTGCGTCTCCTGTCCGACTCTGCGGAATCCGACGATCGGATGAACAGGGCCGACGCGCACGCTTCCCAGAGCGCGGAAGTGATCAACAATCTCAGCGGGACCGTCGACGCGCGCCAGGCGATCTTCGGGATCAGTCGTAAATGACGACGCCCGAAACCCCTCTGGACAACGACTCGTCGTCCGAGCCTCCCATGGAGCCCGAGAGGGACGAGAAGCCTAGGGACGAACCGGGCGTACAGCGCGCGGATGAGGACTTCGACGAGGGCGCTCTCGGCCAGACGGCCACCGTGATCAACAACTTCTTCGCCGAAGTGCAGGCACGGGGGGCGACTTTTGGCATGGCGGGCGCCAGAACGGCGCGGCCGACGTCAAGACGGCTCGACGAGAAGGAGATCGAACGCACTCTCCGGCATTTCGTCAGACCGGCCGGCTTCGACAGGGCGCTGGCGACCCTACGGGAACAGCGGGTGGCCGTCCTCACCGGAGGCGAGGGCATCGGCAAGTGGACGAGCGGGATCGCCCTGCTCGCCCAGACCATGTCACCCGAGGACGAGATCATCATCCTCTCCCCTGGTCGCGACCTGGAGGAACTGTCGACCATCTCGTTCAAGAAGAATCGGGTCTACTTCATCCACGACTGGACCGGTGAAAAGCCGACCAAGAGCGTGTGGCGCTTCACCTTCGAGATTCTGAGTGCCAGCCTGGCTGAAGCCGGGGCACATATGGTGATCACGCGCAACCGCATGGAGGTGCACCACGAGATCGAGGCGTTCGAGATCGGCTGGCAGCCTCCCGACCCTTTGGAACTGCTCGACACCTATCTCGGCACCGATCACCCCGCCCTCCTGGAGCCCTGGTTCCGTGAGCACGTCACCGGACTGCGCTCACCACGACGGATCGTCGAACTGGCGGAGCAGATGCTCGGCGGGGTCCGGCCGGCCCAGGAGATCCTGGCCGACCTGGACGGCACCACCGTCGCCGCGTGGTTCGACGGAAAACCGAAGCGCTCCGAAGTGCTGGTCGTCGCGGCTCTGGCGTTCGCGTACAGCATGCCGGAGCGGATCTTCGAGCGGCTCATGGTGCGATTGACGGACGTCGCGGACGCGATTGAGCGCCAGGGAGCCGAACGCGAAACGCGTCCGATCGACGAGGACCTTCCACAGACCCGGAGGTCGTGGAACACCCGGCATCCATTGATCGGCACGTCCACCGACGCGGGTGAGCCGCGGGTGGTCTTCTGTGGCCCGCACCACCGCGAGCACGTGATCACCCAGCTCTGTCTCAACTACGGGTATCAGGTGTGGGAGCCACTACGTGCGTGGGTCCGCGAACTGGCGCAGGAACTCCCCGATGTCCAGGTCCAGGCCGCAGCCGGACTCGCTCTGCTCGCCAGGACCCGTCCCGAGGAGGTCAGGGAGTCGTTCCTGCGTCCATGGGCGGGAGGAGTGGCACAGGAACGACTCACCGCGGCCAACACACTCTCCATGATGTGCGCGGACGACACCACGGCGGTCATCGCCTTCGACACCGCCATGGAGTGGGTCGAGAACGCCGGGCAGCCACAGGCCATGACCGCGGCTCTCGCGTTCGCGGGCGGCCTGTCCATCCGGTATCCGGGTGAGGCCGTCGACTGGCTCTGGTATCTCTCACTCCGCGGCATCCGGGTGAGCAACATCGCCCAGAGGGCTCTGAGGCTCCTGTTCCAGACCGCGGCGGAGCGGGACGGTGAGGCGCTGACCGGCCTCCGGCTACTGGCCAAACACCTGGAGCGCGATCTCGGTGCGGGCATGGATCCCGGCTTGGCGAGAAGGGCTCTCGAAGCCGTACTCGGCGTGCTGCGGTCCGACCGTCTGGAGGGTGAGCAGCCACTCATGGCATGGCTGCTTCTGTTTCAGCCATCGAGCGCCGAACCGATCGGTGTCCTGTGGGCCTGGACCCTGCACAACGCCCACCACCGCGCCGAAGCGGTCCGAGCGCTCTGCCGTACTCTGCACGCCCTCGATGACCAGAACGGCGCCCTGTTCGCGGCCGAGGCACTTGGCCGGGTGATCTGGAGAACCCTTCCGGGTGCCGTGGCCGTGCTGGTCGAACGTGCGATTCATCACGCCTGTGACGAGCGTCACTCGTGGCGGGACTCCCAGCCCGCCAAGGAGATCGTCCTCGCCCTGCTCAACGCGGGAACACGGCGAAGCCACCCATGACATCAAGGAGAACATCGATGCCCGCGTACGGTGACTACCCCATCGTCGAGGAACGAGCCCTGCGACCTCCCCGACGGCGGTGGGGGCTCTTCCCGCACCGCACCCTTGACGAGCTTCCCGAGACCTCCGTGGGGACGGTGCTCGTCTTCGCGCTGAACGGTGGCTATAAGGCTTACACAGAGGGTCACCACCTCAGAGGAACCGAGGACGCCGTCGTCGAGGCGAGGTCGGTGAGCGTCGTCTACATGCGCAACCGGCAGATCACACTGGCCATGGAGCTCCCCTCGCAGGACATGGGCTACCAGTTTCTGCTGAAGGTCGCCTTCAGATGCAGGGTGATCGATGCGGAGGCGGTCGTCTCCGCCGGAGTCGAGAACGCCGCCGAGCTGCTGGCCAACCACCTCCGTGACGACGCGCAACTGATGCAGCTCGGGACGACGCGGCCGGTCGAGGAGGTGCACCTGCTGTCCGTGGACGTCGTCAACCGGGTCCGGGCATACCTGGAGTTCTACCCCCCCCGAATCGACGGTCTGGAAGTGACCCTGGTCAGTGTCGACCTTCTCCCGCCCAGCGACATTCTCGCTCATGGTCAGCGCCTCAAGCAGCTCAAGTGGGATCGGGAGAGCAAGGAACTGCGCTGGGCGATCGAGAACCGGGACGTCGCCCGGATCGAGGAGATCTTCAAACGTGGAGTCGAGGCCGGGACAGCGTTCGGTGTCAGCCGTGAACAACTGCTGATGACCGACGCCATCGCGATCAACCGTGACACCCAGGAGAACCGGATGAGGACGCTGTCCGAGCTGATCAACCGTATGCCCGACGGAGCGCTCGACTTCCTGCCTCTCGACACGCACAGGCTCATCAAGAGCGTGATGACGTCCGTCACCGGAGACGATCCGTTCGTCGAGGTGCCCACCACTCCGGAACCACCCGTACTGGGCAGTGGACGGCCGCCTCAGAACGGGAACGACGGCCCGCGGAGAGTCCGCCTGGAGGATCTCGATGACTGAGGACTCATCGCCCGGCAGACACTCGAAGGAGTCGCGCACCGAACCGGGAGAACGGCTTCAGCTGGGCCGACGGCTCCGGGTGCTGGCCGGGGTAAATGAGAACATCCTGAACCAGGTGCCGCTGGAACGGACCCGGTACGTTGGTCTGGGTGGTGTTGTACTGGGTACCGCGGTCATCGCCGCGATCTCGATGTGGTTCGCGCTGAGCCAGGTTCTGGGCGGGTCCCACATCGGGTTGCTCGTTCCTGCGGTCATCTGGATGCTCATCGTCCTTAACCTCGACCGGTGGCTCGTTTCCACCGTGACCGGCATCTGGCGGCGCAGGCTCCTGATGCTGATCCCCCGTCTGCTGGTCGCGGTGGTTCTGGGCTTCGTCATCGCCGAGCCGCTGGTTCTCAAGGTGTTCGAGACCGCACTCGTCCAGCACATTCTGGACGAGCGTCAAGCCGACCGGGACGCGGAACGGGCACTGCTGCTGAAGTGCAATTCGCAGGAGCCCGCCGAAGGGAGGGGATCCCCGGGCTGCCGGAACGCCACGCTCCTGACACCCGCCGCCGAACCGGTCGCGGCGAAGCTGCGCGCCATGGAGAACGACGCCGAGAAACTCCGTGCACGGGTCAACGCCGACAGCGCGCACTACAACCGCCTCTTCGCTCAGGCGACGAACGAGTGCGGAGGCGTCAGGACGGAGGGAACCAGCGGCAGAAGGGGCCCAGGGCCACTCTGCAAGCGCTTGGACGCCGCGGCGGAGGCATTCGGTTCCCGGAGCAGACTGGTAGAGAACCGGGACAGACTCCGCTCCCTGGACGCTAAGATATCCGCGTTGCGCGGGCCTCTGGCCGACAAGCGGGCCGACTTCGGACTGCGGGTCGAGACCGCGGTGAGAGACCGCGTGGACGCGCTGCCGGGACGGAAAGATCCGATCGGACTCCTGGAACGTATGCGGGCGCTGCACGAACTCACGGCGGAGAACGCTTACCTGTTCGGGGCCGGCTGGATGCTGAGGCTTTTCCTCATCCTGATCGACTGTCTGCCCGTTCTGGTCAAGCTCATGGGAGGAACGACGACCTATGACCGGATGGTGGAGCACGCGAATCGCACCCAGGAAAGGATCCACGAGAAGCGTCTGCAGCTCAACGCGGACGCAGAGATCGGCGAGCTGGAGCTTCAGGCTCATCACGACGCGGAGAACCGCCGTCGCCGACGCCAGCTGACGGACGTCGATGGCCTGGCCGCCGATGCCAAGGCTCGTGCAGCGGTGGAAGAGATGATCAAACGACGGACCGAGGAGATGCGCTTGCACGATCTCAAGAATGTGATCAAGGAGGAGCGGCGCAACGGCTCTCATCCACATGTCGATCTGACCGGATCTCAGAACTGACGGGACTTTCGGCGCGCTCCCCGGTGACCGCGCCGATCACGTCAGCCTTTTGTGAACGGATCCCGGTTCGTCCACCCCCCTGAACGGCCCGATGGGCCCTGCCACCGCCCGCCGGTATGGCCGGACCGGCGGGCGGACCGGCGGTCAGCCCTCGGGCCCGCTCTCGGCGACCTTCACCGCGCCGCCGTACGCCGCGTCGTGCTGCTTGCGCGGGGAGCACACCGAGGCCGACGGGCACGCGCAGCGCCGGCCGCCCTCGTCCAGGCGGACCACGACGGAGTCGGAGGGCACGTTGCGGCCCACGACGGTGCCCGCGCCCTCCGGGGTGTCGACCTTGAGCCCGACGCGGGGCATCCTGCTGTGCGCGTCGAGATAGAGGGGGTGCTCGTACTTCAGGCAGCACATCAGCCGCCCGCACGCCCCGGCGATGCGCAGCGGGTTGACCGGGAGGTCCTGGTCCTTGGCCATCCGGACGGAGACCGGCTCGAAGTCCTTGAGGAAGGTGGCGCAGCACAGGTCGCGCCCGCAGGGGCCGATACCCCCCTGGAGGCGGGCCTCGTCGCGGGGGCCGATCTGCCGCAGCTCGACCCTGGCGCGCAGGTTGCGGGCCAGGTCACGGACCAGGGCCCTGAAGTCCACCCGGTGGGGGGCCGAGAAGTAGACCGTGTAGACGTTGTCGTCGTCCATGTAGTCGACGCCGACGACCTTCATGGGCAGCGTGTGTCTCTTGATCAGGCGCTTGGAGACGCTGCGTGCCTCGGCGCGCCGCCGTTTGTTGGTCTCGTCGCGGGTCAGGTGTTCCTCGCCCGCGATGCCCGCGCACACCGGCAGCCCGTCGACGTCCTCGCTCGTCCACTGGGGGGCCCAGACGCACTCGGCCACCTCCGGCCCGGCGTCGGTGGGGACCAGGACCTTGTCCCCGACCTTCGGGCTGTGCTCGCCGGGATCGAGGTAGTACAGCCTGCCGTAGCGGGTGAAGCTCACCGCCATGATCATGCTCATGAGGCTCCAAAGCTGGGGGACGGCTCCCGCTCACCCTACGCTTCGCACCCGGTGATGTGCGGTGCCCGCCCGGTCGGGACCGGACTCCCGCACCGCGCGAGCACCGCGACCGGGCCGATCGGGAACGGACGCCGCCACCGTGTGAGCACGATGACCCGTCCGGACGGGAACGGGGGCCGCCGTCCTCCGGGCACGACGAACCGCCCGCCCCGGAACGGACGCCGCCGCCGCCGTACACCACGAACCGCCCGGTCGGCGGGGAGACCGCACCGTCCGGGCACGGGGGTCCGCCCGCCGCCGTGCTCAGCGGCCGAGTTCGGCGAAGGACTTCTCCCAGCGGTCGGCGATCGTGGAGATGTCGTAGTTCCTGGCCGCCCGCAGGGCGCTCTCCGCCATCCGGCGGCGGCCCTCCTCGTCCTCGATCATCCGAATCAGCCCTTCCGCCAGGGCGTCCACGTCGTCGGCCGGGACCAGCAGGCCGTTCACGCCCGAGGTGATGATCTCGCGGGGACCCCGGGGACAGTCGAAGCTGACAACGGGTACCCCGGAGGCGAACGCCTCGATGATGGTCATGCCGAAGCCCTCGAAACGGGAGCTGACCGCGTGGATGGACGCCTTGGCGAGCTCACCCTGGATGTCGCCGGTGGAGCCCATGAACGTGACGTTGTTGTGCAGGCGGAGCTTGACCGACAACCTCATCAGCTTCTCGCCGACCCGTCCCTCGCCGTAGATCCGCAGCTTCCAGTCGGGATGCTCCTCGACCACGCGGACGAACGCCTTCAGCAGCCGGTCGTACCCCTTGACCGGCACCAGTCGGCCCGCCGCCAGCACGATCCGGTTCTCCTGCCGTGACAGGGGACGCGGCCCGCTCGGCAGCCCGTTGCCGATGGTGAACACCCGGGTGGGCGCCCCGTCGAGCATGTTCCGGTAGTCGTGCTCGTCGGCCTCGGTCAGGGTGACGACCGCGTCCAGCTTCGGATACCACGTCCGGATCTCCTCGAAGATCCCGGGCTGGTGCGCCTCGAAGTGCAGGTGCTCCTGGGCGATGGTGACGATCCTCTTGTGGGCGAACCTCGCGGCCATCAGGTTCAGCCCGGCGCGGGTGGTGATCAGCACGTCGCTGCGGAGCCTGCGGAGCTCGCGCACCAGGACCGCGTCGCTCCAGGCGCTGAAGGAGGCGTAGGCGCGCTCCTCGGGGTGGATCAGCGCGCTCTCCTGCGCGCTCAGGCGCTCGGCCTTCCTCCTGTACGGCCAGCGGACCCTGGCGCCCTCGCGCAGATCCACCAGCGAGCGCAGCCTGACCCGGGAGCCCAGCGGCAGGAAGGGCCTGTCGGTGTGCTGGAAGACGCTGACGATCTCCACCTCGTGCCGTTCCGACATCGCGGTGGCCAGGTCGAAGGTGGCGCGGATGGTGCCGCCCATGCCGTAGGCGTTCAGGATGAGAAAGGAGATCTTCACGAGGTCGCCTCCTCGACGCTGACCGCGACGGCGAGGCTGTCGGTCTCGGTGTAGTACGGCCGGACCCGGATCTGCGCCACCCGCTGGGCGGGGAAACGGACCTTGGTCTTCTTGTCGACGATGTCGTCCAGGCGGGTCGCCAGCGGGAACCGGGTTCCGTCGATCTCCGCGTACAGGTCCCAGAAGACGCGGCTCCGCACCTGGTTCACGGTCATCGGCTCGATCTCCAGCGCTCCCTCGAACCACCGTCCCTGGAAGCTCGCCGGACCGCTCACCGGCTCCGGCCCCCGCCGGGGCACGGCCACCAGCCGGGCCTCGCCCCGGATCGGGTCGCCGTACGCGATGGCGCCCTCGGCCTGGATCACGCCGTCGTCCGCGGTCACGCGGATCACCTCGACGTACGGCTCCACCTCGCGTACCCGCAGTCCGAGCGTCCCGCCGGGGGTGCGGAAGGCCCTGATCTCCCGGCTGCGGCGGCTCTCGGCGTAGGCCCAGAGCCCGTCGAGGGAGAAGCCCGGATCGTCGGTGGCGACGGGTTCACCCCGGCAGAAGGCCGTCCAGTCTCCGGGGGACAGGACCGTCAGATCCCCCGCCGGGCACTCCTCGCCACTCTCCACGTGCCTCAGGACGATCTCCGCGTCGAGTGGCCGCGGCCACTCGATCCGCAGCGTGTCGTCGTTGTCCACGCGGCTCGTCACGGCCCTTCCGCCGACGGGCGGAACCACCCCGTGGCGTGCCTCGATGCTCACCAAGAGTCCCCCGGTCTTCTCTGCCCCTCCCCGCGGAGCAAGATAGTTCCAATGATCTATAACGAAAGTAGTAATTTTCGTCCGCGAATCTTAACGACCCACATCTCCACTTTGAGTGGCCTTGGCCGTGAATGGTTCCATCTAATCGGAAAAATGCGGATAGTGACCACTTGGAGGGGTGATCCGTATCCCTCACCGGCCGGTCCCGCGCCCGCCTGACCTGGGCCTGCCGGGGGTTTCCGGTGCCGGCCGCCTCGAACTCCGCCCCCGTCCGGGCCGGGCGGGGGCGGGCACGGAACGGATCACGGCGCAGCGCTCGGAGGGGCCGGGAACAGGATTCCGGCGAACCGGGGACAGGCCCCCGGGCGGGCGCGACACGAAATCGAGACCGGAACCGTCAGGCCCCGGCCGCACACGACCGGACAGGACACGGCAGGGCGGGCACGGCAGGACAGGGCACGGCAGGCCCCGTGACGCCGCGGATCACGGCGCGCGACGGCCCCGGCCTCCACGGGTCACGGCACGGGAGGGATCAGAGCCGGGGCCGGTGCAGCGAGATGGTCATCGACTCGACCGCCATCTGCGGGCTGACGTTCGCCGCCAGCCGCCTGCGGCAGCTCATGATCGCGTCGATCCTGAGCAGGGTGTCCTCCGGGGTGGAGGCGCGGGCCAGGTCCTCCAGGTCGGCGCGCCGGTCCTCGCTCGCCAGCTCCACCCCGGCGCCGAACTGCACCGCCAGCACGTCGCGGTAGAACGCCACCAGGTCGAGCAGGGCCGCGTCGATGACATCGCGCTTGGTCCGGGTCGCCCGGGACTTCTGCCGGTCCTCGAGATCCTTGAGCGCGCCGGCGCCGCCGCGGATCAGGCCCCTGTTCAGCCCCTTGCCGGTGGAGCCCTCACCGTAGGCCTGGCGCAGCTCGGTGATCTCCGACTCGTTCAGCGTCGAGGTGACAGCGGCGGCCTCGTCCTCGGCGGTCTTCACCAGCCGCTCGGCGGCCGTCACGCACTCCCCGACCCCGGTCAGCGAACGGGGGATCGAGAGCACCGCCTCGCGGCGTTCCCGCGCGGGCTCGTCCAAGGCGAGCCGGCGGGCGCGGTCGAGGTGCCCCTGCGCGGCGCGGGCGGCGAACTCCGCCATCGCCACGGGCACGTTCTCGCGCGTGGCCAGCACGTGGGCGACCGCCGCGCTGGGCGGGGTGACCAGCGTGACGAGCCGGCACCGCGACCTGATGGTGATCATCATGTCGTCCGGTGAGGGCGCGCAGAGCAGCCACACCGTCTTCGGCGGCGGCTCCTCGATGGCCTTGAGCAGGGCGTTGGACGCCCCTTCGGTCGCCCGGTCGGCGTCCTCGAACAGCACCACGCGCCAGCGGCCCAGCGTGGGCGCCCCGGCCGCGCGCAGGATGAGCCGGCGGGTGTCCTTGATGCCGTACGAGAGGCCCTGCGGGCGGACGATCTCCAGGTCCGGGTGGGAGCCGACGGCCACCTGGTGGCACATGTCGCAGTGGCCGCACCCCTGGTCGGGGCAGAACAGCGCCGCGGCGAACGCCCGCGCGGCCTCCTCCCGGCCGGACCCGGGCGGGCCGGTGAAGAGCCACGCGTGGGTCATCCCGGCGCCTCGCCCGCCGGCCAGCAGGTCGGCCGCCGCGTCGGCGGCCCGGCTCAGCGTCGCCGCGGCCCGCCCCTGCCCCACAAGATCATCGAAAACTCCCACGTCCACCAACCTACCGCCGGCACCGGCCGGCGGGCCCGGCGTCACCGATGACGACCGCCGGCCGGTGACGACCCCGTCCGATGCCGCCCCGTCCGATGACGACCGCCGGCCTGCGACGACCGCCGGTCGGTGACGACCGCCGTCCGATGACGACCGCCGGTCGGTGACGACCCCGTCAGTCGCGGATCGCGGGGATGGTGCCGGTGACGTCCTCGGTCTCCCGCGGCACCGGGTCGGGCAGGATGTCGCGGACCCGGTCGTGGATGAGCAGGGAGACCTGGTTCTGCGGCAGTGTCCCGTCGACGACCAGGTAGCGGTCGGGCTCGGCGGCGGCCAGGGCCCGGAACTCGCGGCGGACGCGCTCGTGGAACTCCTGGGGTTCCGACTCGATGCGGTCGGCGGCACCGCCCAGCCGGGTCAGCCCCACCGACGGCGGAACGTCGATGAGCACGGTGAGGTCGGGGACGAGCCCGCCGGTCGCCCAGCGGTTGAGCCTGACCACGTCCTCGGACTCCAGCTCCCGGCCGGCCCCCTGGTAGGCCAGCGACGAGTCGACGTACCGGTCGCAGACCACCATCGCCCCCCGGTGCAGGGCCGGGAGAATGATCTTCTCCACATGCTCGGCGCGGTCGGCCGCGTACATCAGCGCCTCCGACCTCGCCGACAGGCCCTGGTGCACGGCGTCGAGCAGGATCGCGCGCAGCCGCATGCCCACCTTGGTCGAGCCCGGCTCGCGGGTCTGCACGACGTCGAAGCCCTGGTCGCGCAGCCAGATCGCCAGCAGCCTGGACTGGGTGGTCTTCCCCGAGCCCTCACCGCCCTCGAACGCGATGAACGTGCCGCGCGCCCGCTCGGCCGTCTCGGGGGCGTACCCCCTGCCGCGCACCGCGGCGATCAGGTCCGCGACGATCGAGACGCCCCCGCGGTCGTCCATCTGCCGCAGCGCGACGATCCCGACGACCGCGGCGAGCAGGCCGCCGACCAGCAGCACCAGGTTGGAGCCGTCGAAGGTGTAGACCGGGTCGGAGCCGACGAGGATCTCGCGCCTGCCGAACAGGCCCGCCAGGGTGGGCGCGACCGCGACCACCAGCAGCAGGGTCACCCGGGCCAGCGACTGCAGGAAGGAGAACGTCCGGCCCCGCAGGCTGTCGTCCACCTCCAGCCCGATCATGGTGTAGCCGATGATCCAGGCGATCCCGGCGCACGCGCCGAGCAGCACGGTCAGCAGGACCACGATCACCAGGTTGTGCACGAGCGCGATCGCCACGAGGAGCAGCCCGGCCACGACGATCGACAGGCCGAACAGCCTCCGCCGCGACAGCTCCCTCAGCAGCCTGGGCCCGAAGAACATGCCGGACGCCATGCCGACGAAGACCGACCCGAAGACCACGCCGTACGCCGCGTCACCGCCGCCCAGCTGGCCCACGTAGAGCTTGGCCACCCCGACCACGGCGCCGCCGCCGGCGAAGGCGCCCAGCATGCCGATGATCAGGCCGCGGATCAGCCGGTTGCCGCCGACGAACCGCCAGCCCTCGACGATCTGCCGCAGCACCGACGGGGTCCCGGCCGTGTCCGGCGCGACGGTCCTCGGGATGTCCTTGAGCGAGAAGATGATGACGGCCGAGATCAGGTACGCGAGCGCGTTGACGAACAGCGCGAGGTACGTCTCGCGCTGGGCCAGGAAGGGCACCAGCCGGCCCAGCACGTCGTCGGCGAGCGAGAGCACCGCGAACAGCAGCGCGGCGACCGGGGCGGTCCCGTAGGTGACCAGCAGGTTGAGCTGGTTGGCCTCCTCCAGCCGCTCCCTGGGCACCAGGTTCGGCACCGTGGCGTCCTTGGCCGGGACCCAGAAGAGGTTGACGCACTCCACCAGGAAGGTGGCGACGATGATCCACTCGTACCTGCCGACCAGCGGGATGGACAGCACCAGCGCGAAACGCAGCAGGTCGCAGAAGAACATCGTCAGCCGCCGGTCGAACCGGTCGGCGAAGGCCCCCGCGAGCGGGCCCAGCACGACGGCCGGGAGCATCTTCGCCACGAAGACGCCCCCGATGGCCATGCTCTGGTACTGGTAGCCGGAGCCCGCCGTGAGGTTGCCGGCCAGGGCGGTCAGCGCCAGCAGGTTGAGCCAGTCCCCCAGGCTGCACACCGACATCGCCGTCCACAACTTGCGGAACGGGGCGTTGGCCAGCACGTGGGGGGGTTTGCGGCGCGCGGTGCTCCGGCCGGGGATGGTCATGGTGTCAGCGTATCCAGGTGCTCGCCGGGCGGGGGAGGACAGGTGCGAGGCGGAAACGCGCCGGCTGCCCGTTGGACGAGGGTAGTACGTCCGTCGTGCGCGTCGCAGGCCGCGTACGCCAAAAGAAGCACCGGGGGCCGATGTTCCTAGAGTTTCTCGTTCCGGACCTCAAGAAGGGTTATTTCGGGCGGAGCCCCTACCCGGACGGGTGGCCCCCAGAAGCCCGCACCCCGCGTCACGTAGACCTGGGTGCCGCCCACCTCGCCGAGGCCGGAGACGACCGGCTGCTGAAGCGGGATGATCAGGTTGAAGGGGACCATCTGCCCGCCGTGCGTGTGACCCGACAGCTGGAGGTCCACGCCGTAACCGGACGCCTGAACGGCCTGGATCGGCTGGTGGGCGAGCAGGACGGTGGTCCGGGAGTGGTCGCGCCCGCCCAGTGCCCGCTCGAAGTCCGGGCCGTCGCCCGAGACCGTACCTCCGATGTCGTTAACCCCGGCGAGGTCGAGCACGGCTCCCCCGTGGACGATCTCGACGCGCTCGTTGCCGAGCGGGCGCACGCCGAGCCCGCGCAGCTCCTCCACCCATTCGGCCGGGCCGTTCGCCGTGTAGTACTCGTGGTTGCCGGTGACGAAGTAGGCGCCGTAGCGCGACTCGAGGTCCCGAAGCGGCCTGGCCAGCGGGCCGAGCTCGGCCACCGTGCCGTCGACGAGGTCGCCGACGACCGCGACCACGTCCGCCTCCAAAGAGTTGATCATGCGGACGATCCGCCGGGTGTGCGCGACGCCGGTGAGCGGACCGAGGTGGATGTCGCTGACCACCGCGAACCGCAGGCCGTTCAGGCGCGGATCCAGCCGGGGCAGCACGACCCGGGCCCGCTCGATCACCGGGTCGCCGAGTGCCGCCCCGACCCCGTACCCGACCGCGCCCAACGCCCCCGCGCCGGCCGCCGCGGCGGCCGTGCGGGCGATGAACAGCCTCCTGGTGATCCCGGCCTCAGTGGGGGCCTCCGCGGCGGGCGGTGTGCCTCCCGGACCGGGAACGACGATCACGCCGCCGACCTCGGTCCCGGTCCCACCCCGCGTGCCGTCCCCGCCCTCACACCGGGCCCCGCTCTCGCCCCAGGTCACGCCCTCGCCCTGGACCCCGCCCCGGACCCCGCTCTCGCCCCGGGTCACGCTCGTGGTTCCGCCTCCGGTCTCCCGGTACTCGGGCGACGACCGCGTCCGGCGTTCCAGCCCGCGCGCGACCAGCAGGGCCGTGGCCCTCGGTATCTCCAGGACCACGAGGAACACGAACAGGTAGAACATCAGCGCGATCCAGAAGAACCCGGGCCACGCCAGGAAGTGACCCCACTCGCTGCGCGAGGCGACCAGCGTCACCGGCGCGAGCACGGCCAGACCCGCGAGGACCCACGTCAGCACCCTGCGGACCCGTCCGGGCCTCGTGGTCGAGCGGACCAGGCGCCGCCACAGGTAGTAGTGGACCACCGTGATCGCGCAGATGACCAGCGACACGAAGCCCACGATCGTCACTCGCCCTCTACCCGGAACCCGCCGGCGGTCTCCGGCGCGTTCCGAAGAACGCCCGGGACCGCCGATGCGTTCCCCGCGCCGGTCCCGGTCCCGGGCCGCGGAACCGGGGCCGACCCTCCGGTGGTGTCAGGCCTTCGCCTTGGCCTTGGTGGCTCGGGGCCGCTTGGGCGCCGGACCGCGGGCGCGGCGGTCGGCGAGAAGCTCGGCGGCGCGTTCGGTGGTGATCTGCTCCACCTCGTCACCCTTGCGCAGGGAGGCGTTGGTCTCCCCGTCGGTGACGTACGGCCCGAACCTCCCCTCCTTCACCACGATCGGCTTCTTGGAGACGGGGTCCTCGCCCAGTTCGCGCAGCGGAGGCGCCGCCGCGGCCTGCCTGCCCCTCGCCTTGGGCTGGGCGAACAGTTCCCTGGCCCGGTCGAGGGTGACCGTGAACATCTCCTCCTCGGAGGCCAGCG
Source organism: Streptosporangium sp. NPDC023615 (assembly GCF_040640155.1). Taxonomy (NCBI): domain Bacteria; kingdom Bacillati; phylum Actinomycetota; class Actinomycetes; order Streptosporangiales; family Streptosporangiaceae; genus Streptosporangium; species Streptosporangium sp. NPDC023615. The sequence continues at coordinate 249,585 of NZ_JBFABE010000004.1, read as the reverse complement.
AACGCGAGTCCGTGCCCTTCTTGACGTACGGCCCGAACCTGCCGTTCTGGGCGGTGACCTCCTGGCCGTCGATCTCCCCGAGCACCCGGGGGAGCGACAGCAGCTTCAGGGCGTCGTCCAGGGTGACGGTGTCCAGGGACATCGACTTGAGCAGCGACCCGGTGCGTGGCTTGGGGGCGTCGGCCTTCTTGGTCCGCTTCTTGGTTCCCGTGCCGGTGGGCTCGGCCGGCGGCGGCTCCTCGGGCAGGACCTCGGTCACGTACGGGCCGTAGCGGCCGTCCCGCGCCACGATCACGTGACCGGTGACGGGGTCCTTGCCCAGCTCCCGGTCGCCCGTCGGGCGGGAGAACAGCTCCTCGGCCATCTCCGCGGTCAGCTCGTCGGGCGCCAGGTCCTCGGGCACGTTCACCCGGACGCCGTCACGGTCCAGGTACGGGCCGTAGCGGCCCACCCGGATCATGATGTCGGTGCCCCGGATCGGGAAGGAGCTGATCTCCTTGGCGTCGATCTCGCCGAGGTCGGTGACCATCTCCTTGAGGCCCTCGTCGCCGTCCACGCCGAAGTAGAAGCGGCGCAGCTCCGGCACCCGCTCGGCCCGGTCGTTGGCGATGTCGTCGAGGACCTTCTCCATGTCGGCGGTGAAGTCGTAGTCGACGAGGTTGCCGAAGTGCCGCTCCAGCAGGTTGACCACCGCGAACGCCAGGAAGGACGGCACCAGGGCCGTGCCCTTCTTGAACACGTACCCGCGGTCCAGGATCGTGCCGATGATCGACGCGTACGTCGACGGCCGGCCGATCTCCCGGTCCTCCAGCTCCTTGATCAGCGACGCCTCGGTGTAGCGCGCCGGGGGCTTGGTGGCGTGCGAGAGCACGTTCAGCGCCGAAGCGGTGAGCGGGTCGTTCTCGGCCAGGTTCGGCAGGCGCTTCTCGGAGTCGTCGCGGTCGGTGGACGGGTCGTCGGCACCCTCCACGTAGGCCTTGAGGAAGCCGTGGAAGGTGATGGTCCGCCCGGAGGCGCTGAACTCGACCCGCTCGCCCGCGCTGGAGGTGCCCTCGGCCTTGACGGTGACCGACTCGCCGACCGCGTCCTTCATCTGGGAGGCCACGGTCCGCTGCCAGATGAGCTCGTACAGGCGGAACATGTCGCCGCTCAGCCCGGTCTCGCCCGGCGTGCGGAACTCCTCGCCCGAGGGGCGGATCGCCTCGTGCGCCTCCTGGGCGTTCTTGACCTTGCTGGCGTACACGCGGGGCTTGTCGGGCACGTAGGCCGAGCCGTAGAGCTTGATCGCCTGGCTACGGGCGGCGGCCACGGCGGTCTCCGACAGCGTGATGCTGTCGGTTCGCATGTAGGTGATGAAGCCGTTCTCGTACAGGCGCTGGGCGACCTGCATGGTCGACTTCGCGGAGAAGCCCAGCTTGCGGCTGGCCTCCTGCTGCAGCGTGGTCGTCCTGAACGGCGCGTACGGCTTGCGGGTGTACGGCTTGCGCTCGACCGACCTGACCTTGTACGACACCCCGGCCAGCCGCCCGGCCAGGGCGGTGGCGGCCTGCTCGTCCAGGTGGAGCACGCCGGCGCTCTTGAGGGTGCCGTTGCTGGCGAAGTCGCGCCCCTGGGCGACGCGCTTGCCGTCCACGCCGGTGAGCATGGCGGTGAACTCGTGCGGGACCTCGTCGCGGCCCGTGTCGAGCAGCGCCTGCAGGTCCCAGTAGCTCGCGCTGGTGAACGCCAGGCGCTCGCGCTCGCGTTCCACCACCAGCCGGGTCGCCACCGACTGCACGCGCCCGGCGGACAGCTTGGGCTTGACCTTCTTCCACAGGACCGGGCTGACCTCGTAGCCGTAGAGGCGGTCGAGGATGCGCCGGGTCTCCTGGGCGTCGACCAGCCGCAGGTTCAGGGTGCGGGGATTGGCCACCGCGTCCTGGATCGCCCGCTGCGTGATCTCGTGGAACACCATGCGGTGGACCGGGACCTTGGGGTTGAGCACCTCGCGCAGATGCCAGGCGATCGCCTCGCCCTCGCGGTCCTCGTCAGTGGCGAGATAGAGCTCGTCGGCGTCCTTGAGCAACTGCTTGAGCTTGCTCACCTGGGCCTTCTTGTCGTGGTTGACGACGTAGAGCGGCTCGAACTCGTGATCCACGTTCACGCCGAGGCGCGCCCACGACTCTCCCTTGTACTTCTCCGGGATGTCGTCGGCCTTCTCGGGGAGATCGCGAATATGCCCGATACTGGACTCCACGACGTAGCCGCGGCCGAGGTACCCGGCGATGGTCTTCGCCTTGGAAGGCGACTCGACGATCACCAGGCGGGTTCCGCCGGCGTTGCCGTTCTTGGCTGGCACGCTGCTTCCTACCTCGCTGTTCGCATTCGTTCCCCGTTTTCTTCCCCTCGGGTTACCCGATCTCGCTCGGGGGCACTCCCAAGGGAAGCCGTAAGGACGCAGAATAAAGCCCTATGAGTGTCGACGTCCCTCGGCCCACCCTCGGAGACTAATCGCTGTGCTCGACTACTCCTACTTGGTTATCCACCTTCCGCGTGGCACCAGCCGGGACGCGGCCCGGCGCATCCTCACCGAACACGCAGAATACGGTGACTGGGAACTCGACCGCCTGAGACTGTATCCCGACGGCCGCCGGGACGTCCGGTTGCGCCGGAAGATCATACGGGTGAGCAGGACGATGTGACCGCTGACATGGCTTTGCCCGCCCCGGGCCGCGCCCCCGGAGCGGGCAAAGCTTCACTGCCTCGACGGCGGGGGGACACCGGGCCGTAAGACGCCGATCATCCCGTCTGGCCGCCGTCGAGGCGCCTGTGCGTCGTCCTCAGTGGCTCCAAGGAAAACAGTCCATGAGGTGACTAATCCCTTACTTCTGACCGAAACGGATGCGGCGGGTGGTGCCGAAGACCGCCGCGGCGCCGGCGGCCAGGGCGCCGATCAGCAGGGTGATGAGGGAACCGACGTTCATGCCGGTCACGCCCACCGGCTGGGCGGCGCTCATCAGGCCCAGGTCACGGGCGGGCAGGGCCCCACCGGCCGGGGACGAGGAGACCAGCCCCTCGACGGGGGCGGCGGCGTCCAGCGGTGAACCGCTCGCGGCTCCCCGGGACCTCTCGGCGCCCTCGGCGTTCTCGGCGTTCTCGGCGTTCTCGGCCGTGGCGGGGGTGACGGGCATCAGGGGAAGTCCGGCGGGGACGGCACCGGCCGCCGGAACCTGGGACCGGTCCGCCGCGCTCCGGGCGTCGGTCGTCTGGCCGGCCGTGCCGTTCACGGCCGGAACGGCGGGCAGGGCGGGGAGCAGGCCGCTGGTCCTGTGCTTGGCGGGCTTGGCGTCCCAGCCGCCGTGACCACCGTGACCGCCGGGGTGACCGGGCCGGCCCGGGTGACCGGGGTAACCCGGGTTGCCGGACGGGCCGCCCACGCGGGAGCCGCCCAGGCATCCCGCCGCGGCGTCACCGAGAACGGCCACGGCGTTGCCGCAGACGTTGACCGGAGCGGTGATGGGCGCGACCACCTGGTTGCCGCCCAGGACACTGCCCCGGCCCGACGTGGTGTTCCCGCCCGCACCGCCGGAGCCGCCCGCGCCACCGCTTCCGACGGACGCGCCACCCTGGCAACCCGCGAAGGCACCGCCGAGAACGGCCACGGCGTTGCCGCAGACGTTGATCGGGGCCGTGACGGGCGCGACCACCTGGTTGCCGCCCAGGACACTGCCCCGGCCCGACGTGGTGTTCCCGCCCGCGCCACCGGAGCCGCGGCCCTCGACGGTCACGCCGCCCGGGCACCCGGCCCGGCCGTTGCCGACGGCGTTGCCGCAGGCCTCGACAGGAGCGACGATCGGGGCGACCACCTGGTTGCCGCCGCCCGCCCCGAAGCGCCCGTCGGTGTCGTTGCCGGGACGGCCGGGGCCCTGACCGGGACCGCCCGGCCCACCGGGACGGGGGCCCTGCCCCCAGCCGCCGGGGCCGCCCGAGCCCGGACCGTCCCAGCCCGGACCACCCGGGCGCGGCCCGCGCTTGCCGTGGTCGTCGTGACCGCCCTGGTTCCAGCGACCGCCGTTGTCCCCGTGGTCGCCACGACCCCCCGGACCGCCGTGGCCGCCCTGGTTCCCGTGACCGCCGTAACCCGGCTTGCCCGGCCGTCCCGGCTCGCCCGGGCCACCGGGACGCCCGGGACCGCCGGGCTCACCCGGACGCCCGGGACCACCGGGCTCCCCGGGACGCCCCGGGCCACCGGGACGCCCAGGACCGCCCGGACCGCCCGGCCGCTCGCCGGCGACCTCCGCGCCGCCCCGGCAGCCGGAGAACGCATCGCCGACGACGGCGACCGAGTTCCCGCAGATGTTGATCGGGGCGGTGATCGGGGCGACCACCTGGTTGCCGCCCAGGACGCTGCCCCGGCCGGAGGTCCGGTTGCCACCGGCCCCGCCGCCGCCCTGGCCGCTGACCGAGGCGCCGCCCCGGCAGCCGGCGGTGGCCCCGCCGAAGATCGCGAAAGAGTTCCCGCAGGCGTTGATCGGGGCGGTGATCGGAGCGACCACCTGGTTGCCGCCGGCGACGCTGTGGTCGCCGTTCGTGCGGTTGCCGCCCGCGCCGCCACCGCCGGGACGGCCGGGGCCGTCGCCCTGGCCGCGGACCGAGGCACCGCCTCGGCAGCCCGCCTCGGAGCGGCCGAACACCGACACGGCGTTGCCGCAGGCGTTGACCGGGGCGGTGACGGGCGCGGTGATCTGGTTGCCGCCCAGGACGCTGCCCCGGCCGGAGGTCTCGCCGGAGAGCCCGTCGCCACCGGTGTTCTCGGCGGAGGCGCCCCCCTGCGAGGAGGCGGCCGACTCGCCGAGCACGCCGACGGCGTTGCCGCTGATGTCGATCGGCAGGGTGATCGGTGCCTTGATCTGGTTGCCGCCGCCGATCGAGTGGTCGCCGTCGGTGTCGGCGAAGGCCGTACCGCCGCCCATGGCCATGACGCCCAGTGCGAGCAGTGCCGCGGGGGCGGTGCCCGTAACCCACGTACGCATGATTGAGACTCCTAGCATTTCGGGGGGAACTGACCCTCGTGAGGGCATGAGGCCATGCGAGGGCCCGGTGGGTCCGCACAGCGGAAGCCTCGGCGGCCGTCACGAGGAAGGGGATCGCTGTCATGTCGGCCTGCTCGTCGCTCACCGATGGAGCGGTTCTCCCGGGGACGGGGAGGATGGAGGCAGGCTCCGCGACCGGCGTGTCATCCCAGGGGGAGTGACGGGCCGGTCCGCGCGACGATGTCAGTCAGGGGAGAAAGAGGGGTCGTCCGCCGCTGTGCGGACGACAGGGGGGAGCACGAACGCCTGCGGGACACGCTGCGTCGTCAGCCGCGGGTCGTAGGCGAACCATGCGACATCCCCCGGACCCGGTCCGAAGGAGCCGGATCCACCACCGCTCTGGGGCACGAATCCATTGGCGCCAGAGCCATGGTCGGCGGTGGCGGGTGCCGGAGACTCCGGGGTGGACTGGCTGGTCAGCCCGTCCACACCTCGCCCCGCCATGGCCTCGGCGTTGTCCGTCGCCGACGGCCCGCCGCTGCCCGTGGGGAAGTCATCGGCCGTCGTGGCCGATCCGGAAGCGACCGTGTGAGGGGTCCGGGAGAGGGCGTCTTCCGCCGCCGCGGTGGAGTCCGCGACCGCGGGAGTGGCGCCGAGGAGGCCGAAGACGACGGCGAGGAGCCATGCGGCGGTCAGGAGACCGCCGATGGCGAGGGCTCGCGCGACGCCCCGACGAGTGCCGGCCGCGAACCGCGCCATCCGGTCAGCCCGGCCGGGGATCGTGTCGTCGACGGAAAGGGTCACGAGCGCGCGTCGGGCAGCGGGCGAGAACGCCCTCCACTGCACGTGCGGCACGCGTGCCACATGACCTCCCCAGAACTCCTGGACGGGCCCGCTTCGACACGAGCCATCCCTCAACGGAGAGTCACGTTAGCACCACGCCACGTCAACGCAACGGCTTTCCCCGGAAAGCCTCAGCAGCCGTCCAGGAAGCGGTCAAGAACCCGGACCCCGAACCGGAGCGAATCCACCGGAACCCTCTCGTCCACCCCGTGGAACATCCCGGAGAAGTCCAGGTCCGCGGGGAGCCTCAGCGGCGCGAACCCGAACCCCCGCATGCCCAGGCGGCTGAACGCCTTCAGGTCCGTCCCTCCCGAGAGCGTGTACGGCACCGCCAGCGCGCCCGGGTCCTCGGCGACGAGGGCGTCGGCGATCGCGCGCACCAGCGGCCCGTCGAACCCGGTCTCGACCGCGATGTCGTGGTAGACGAACTCCCTGGTCACGTCGGGACCGAGCAGTTCGTCGAGGGTCTCGAAGAACTCCTCCTCGTATCCCGGCAGGAAGCGGCCGTCCACGTGCGCGGTCGCGGTCTGCGGGATCACGTTGGCCTTGTAGCCGGCGTCCAGCATCGTGGGGTTGGCGGTGTTGCGCAGGGTGGCGCCGATCATCCGCGCCAGCGGCCCCAGCTCGGCGACGGTCTTCTCGGGGTCGTCCAGGTCGAGATCCAGCTTCAGCGCCCCGGCGGTCTCGCGCAGGAAGGCCTCGACCGTCCGCGTCATCCGCATCGGCCACTCGTAACGGCCGATGCGCCCCACCGCCGCGGCCAGCTCGGTGACCGCGTTCTCGGCGTTGAGCATCGACCCGTGCCCGGCCCGGCCGGTGGCGGTCAGGCGCATCCAGGCGATGCCCTTCTCCGCGGCCTCGATCAGGTAGAGCCTGCGCGCCTCGTCGACGGTGACGCTGAACCCGCCGACCTCGCCGATCGCCTCCGTGCACCCGTCGAACAGGTCCTTGTGCTCGTCGACCAGCCACTGCGCGCCGTAGTTGCCGCCGGCCTCCTCGTCGGCGGTGAACGCCAGCACCACGTCCCGCGGCGGGCGGCGCCCCTCGCTGAGCCGCTGCCGTACGACCGCGAGGATCATCGCGTCCATGTCCTTCATGTCGACCGCGCCGCGCCCCCAGACGCAGCCGTCGGCGATCTCGCCGCTGAGCGGGTGCCGGGTCCAGTCGCCGGCGTCGAACGGGACGACGTCCAGGTGGCCGTGGAGCAGCAGGGCGTCCCGCGAGGAGTCCTCCCCGGCGATGCGGGCGACCACGTTGGCCCGGCGGTCGTCCGACTCCAGGATCCGCGGCTCCAGCCCCACCTCGGCGAGCTTCTCGGCCACGTACTCGGCGGCGGCCCGCTCGCCGGGCCCGGCGTTGTCACCCGCGTTGGTCGAGTCGATCCGGATCAGGTCACGGCACAGCCCGGCGACCTCGTCCTCGGCGTTGATCGCGGTCATGTGGGGCTCCTTGGGGTTCGGTGCGGCGTCGTCTCCCATCCTGCCGTCGCGCCCCTTCCCGCGGCACCCCGGGCCGGACCTGGACTCTTACCGATATGACGCACGCCCAAGAGTTTGCTAACCTAAGTCCGCCGACGCGGGATGACGGTCCCTCGTGCAGGCACCACGTCCGGGTGGCGGAATAGGCAGACGCGCTAGCTTGAGGTGCTAGTGCCCTTTGCGGGGCATGGGGGTTCAAGTCCCCCCTCGGACACAAACCGGTGGCCTATGGGGTCCTGGTCACGTGCAGACGTGACCAGGACTTTCTGTTTTGACGGGTGGTAGATCAGCCGCAGTCCGATGTTCGTGTAGATCTTGGCCTTCCGGATCGGGTCGGCATTCGAGAGAACTCGCACCATGTCTCCAAGCCTGTGCGTGATCTCCGCCAGCTCATCACGCCCCAGCCGCCTCTGAGGCAGTACGTGCGCGCGGCCGAGACGTTGCTCGACCGCGGTCTTGCGGACAAGCTCTTCCTGGATCCATCCGGCGACGAGCGCCGGGTCGGCGCCCGCCTCAAGGGCAGCCCGATGCTGGGCGAGCTTGCGGTCACACTCGGTGATCCGGCGGCGTGCCACAGCGAGTGCTTGGGCCTCGGGCGGTGTCACGTCCTGTGCGGCCGCCAGGACGTCGAGAGTCTGATCAACGTTGTGGGGCGCGAACAGCCGGCCGAGCCAGCGGTCCAGTCGCGGGACCACGCGGTCCTCTCGTAGGTAGACATTGCGGGGATGCATGAGGTGGTTGGCCAAGGCATACTCCTCGGGGAAGCGGCAGCGGTAGTAGGCCGCGTCGTTGACCCATTGGCCCTGCATTCTGCGGTCGCAGACACCGCAGTACAGCAGCCCCCGGAGCTGGTACGGCTTGGGGGTGCGCTTGCGGGTCTTGTCGGTGTGGCGATCGCCTCGCCCCGTCAGCGTCATCTGCACGGCGTCGAAGTCCTCCGTGGACACGATCGGCGGGTGAACGACTGTCTTCGACCAGACCCGGTCCTGCTTGGAGTTCCACCTGAGCTTCGTGGTGTGGCCCAGGCCGACGTCGTCCACATCGATGAGGACCTCGTCCTTGCGCTGGCGGTTCCACACCTGGTGGCCGGTGTAGCGGGGATTGGTCAAGATGGCGCGCACCGCGCTCTTGGACCAGGCGATGCCGGAGCGGTGACGGTTCCGGCCCGGATCGTGAGCTGATGGGCTGGGAATCCCGTTGCGGGTCAGTCTCTCGGCAATGGCGAACAGGCCGTAGCCGTCGAGGAAGACCGCGAAGATCTCTTCCACCACGGGCGCGGCGACGGGATCAAGCTCCAGCCGGTGAGCACGCTTGCCGTCGGCCGCCTTGGCCGGGTTGGGGTGTGGGCCCACGTCGGCCAGCCGGTAGCCATAAGGCGGCCGACCCCCCAGAAAGCGGCCTTCCGTCTGGGCTTGGGCTGACATGGCGCTGCGCACGCGGATCTTGATGCGGTTGCGCTCGCCTTTGCTCATACCGCCGAACACGCTCATGACGAGGTCATGGGCCTCGTTGTTCGGGTCGATGGGGCCGCCCACCTCGGGCACCCAGAGCGGGCCCCTGAAGTGCTCGAAGACGGGAAAGGTCAGGCCGTACTGGTTGCCGTAGAAGGCTCGTTGCGGCTCGCCGATCACCACCGCGTCGAAGCCGCGGTCGGGGTTGCGTAGTTCGGCGAGCAGCGCCGCCGCGTGCGGGCGGCGCTGCCAGGGGATCGAGCGGGACTTGTCGACGTCGAAGAACTCGGTGACGATCACGCCCCCGCGCGACTCGATGAGCGCGCGGGAGCGGGTGATCTGCCAGCCTCGCGAGGACTGGGGATCCTGCTTGTCCTCGGTGGAGACCCGGCCGTAGAAGGCGAAGCGGATGGTGTTCATGGGTCCTATGCGACGTTGGGGCGGTTGACGAGCATGGTTTGGTGAGCCTCCAGCAGGATGGCGAGCAGTTCCGTGGCGGCGCCGGGCGTCAGGCGGGGCGGTCCACTGGGTAAGACGATGTGCGGAGTCCGCTGTTTACGGGTGGTGGATGCGGTCATGATGAGAGGCGCTCCTATGCGTTCAGTTGCTGGCGGGTAGAGGTACGGCCCCGGCGACGTGCTTGGCGGTACTGGAGTCGGGGCCGCTTTGCCGCCGTACCTTGGCGTAGATCCGCACGTTGCGGCCGGCATCTCGGCAGGGCGGCGGGTCGGATGTTTCCGTGACGTCGAAAGCGCAGGCTGCCAGCGGTGTTTTCTCAAGCAAGACGGTGCTTTGCGTCTGGTCATGACGCAGGTTTCTTGGCCACGAGTGGGTGGCACGCCGGGCAGCGCGCCACAGTGTTGTCGTGAAGTTCCACCTGCCGGGTGCGCTCGTCGCAGTGACCGCACCAATTTGGGGCGATCTTCAGCGACGGACTGGGCTCGACGCCCTTGACCGCAGGCAGGAACCTGTCGGGGTCTTGCTTGATCGCCGTGGCCACGTAGCGACTGCGGCACTTGACGGGCCGGCCATCGAGGATCGTGTGGCGGATCGCGGCCGCGTCGAGGAGGCGGATCTCGCGGCCGGTCAACTCAGCCAGGAGCTGGACGATAACGCGATCGACGGAGTCGTCGTCGTTCGCCCAGGCACGCGCGTTACGGCGAGAAGATGACTGATTTTCTTCATCTTCTTCCGTCCTAGTCCCCTTCGGGGACTGGACGGAACTGCGTGGCGTTAGTAACGCGTTACGTTCAGCGTTACCAACGCCGTCGTCGACGGCGGGTGGCTCGGTCCGGTTGCGTCGCCTGTCTCGCCACTTCTTCTGCCGCTCGGCGTTGGCCTTCCGTTCTTTCTCCGCCCGCTCCTTAGCGGGCACGAATGCGAAGAAGTCATGGATCACCCACCCCTCCGCCACAGGCGCCGGGCAGAGATCGGAGGGACACCCTTCGCCAGGCGGATGCCAGGTACCCCGGGACGCGAGTTCGGTGATGAAGCGCAGCGGCTTTCGCACCCGCGGACACACGTCGATCAGGTCTTCCTGGAGTACCGCACCGTCGGTCAGGTTGTGGGCACACCAGAAGATCGCTGTGAAATGCATACGGAATGCGGCGTCCGACAGGCTTGCTACCTGCCTCCGAGTCGGGAATCGGTCGTCGAAATACAGCCCTTCTCGTTTCATCTAGTGCCTGCCTCTGTCCGTCAGATGCAGACCGGCCGTGGTGTTGAAGGCACGATCGATTCGGAGCGCGAGATCACGTGCCGACTTCCGGGCTGCCGCAAGTTCTGACAGGGTCTTGTCAAGACGCTCGCCGGGGTCGCCATGATCGTCACCCAGATGCCCGGATTCCTGCATGCGCCGCAACGCCTCGCCGAGTTGCCCCAGCAGTTGGTCAAGCCCATTCTCAGGCCGGATAGCGGCAGAGGGCGTCAAAAGTCGTGTGAAGTGTCCAAAAAATTATTACGCTGAGCAAGGGAAGAGTGGACACTCACCACAACGGCCCACCGAAATGAATGGCAGGAACAATGCGAAAGCTTATCGAGTCGACGTTCGTGACGCTGGACGGGGTCATCGGGTCGCCGGAGAAGTGGGGCTCACCGTACTGGGACAAGGAGCACGCCGCGTACGGCGAGTCTCTCTTCGCGTCTTCCGACGCCCTCCTCCTGGGTCGTGTGACCTACGAGGCGTTCGCACAGGTCTGGCCGAAGATGGAGGAGGCCGGGGACGAGGACGCGGGCCGGATGAACGCCCTGCCCAAGTATGTCGCCTCCACAACCCTGACAGAGGCCACCTGGAACGCCACGATCATTCAGGGGGATGTCGCTCAGGAGATCACGAAGCTGAAGGAGATGCCCGGTCAGAACATCCTGAAGTACGGGACCGGCGAGCTCGACCGATTGCTCCTTGAGCACAAGCTCGTGGACGAGTACCACTTCTGGATGTTCCCTGTCCTCGCCGGAGGTGGCCAGCGCATCTTCGACGGGATCGACACAACCCACCTGGGTCTGGTGAAGTCCACCACCTTCGCCTCGGGCATCATCGTGCTCGTCTACGAACCGAAGTAGCGAAGCGGGGCGAGCTCGCCGAGGACGGCCATTCGCACGGCACCTCTGACCGTGCCGCGCCGACGAGACCGGGTGTCCGTCACGGCGACAACCGATCAAAGCCCCTCAGCTCCACCCACGTGTCGTCCGGTAACGGGCGACACGTATCGGTCGGCCCCACATGACGCGCTCCCCTGCCGAAGGCCGGAGCACTGGCCCGCGTTCCGGCCGGCCCGAGGCGCCGGGCCGGAGATGACCCGCCCCGTCAACCGATGGGTCCGGAGAGCAGCGCGACGGATGCCGGGCGGACGTATCCGCCGATCGACTCCAGATGCTTGCGCAGCGCCCGTCCCGCCCAGTCGTCCACCTCGTCGGCGAGCTCACACACACGCGCCATCGCCCAGTCCGCCGCCGAGCGGTCGCCGAGTGCCCGCAGGATCTTGCTCAGCATGATGAGCGTCTGTGCCTCGGAGAGTGGTACGCGCACCTGCCGAAACAGCGTGATGGCCTTGCGCAGGCGGCCGACGGCATCGCCGGGCTGCCCCGCCGCGATGGCGAGCTCACCCAGCCCCGACAGGGCGTGGGCCTCGGCGAGCCGGTGCTGTGAGTCCTCGGCCGTGGTGAGCGCACGCCGTAACAGAGACCCGGCCTCGGTCAACTTACCGCGCCGCAGCTGGGCGATCCCCAGGCCCTGCAGGGCGAACGACTCCCCGTACCGATCGCGCTGAGTACGCTCGCCCCACGCCCCTTCGATCGGAACCACCTCCCCGGCGATTTCTGGTGTCGAGGGGCGGCGCACGGCCTGGCTTCCGAGTTGATCAGGTTGCTGGGATGCAGGAAGGGGGTCGGTGCTGCGATCACCGAGCTCCTGCCCCCTTACCGCCGCTGCCCTGAGCGCAGTTGAGATCGTCTGCTGAGGATCCTGAACCGGCGGTTGCCGGGCTTCCCCGACATAAGCGTGTGCCGCGAGGTAGGACTCGATCTCGTTGAGGTGGGTGTGGGCACCGCCCCCTCTCCGCGCGCCTACTCCGGACATGAGAGGTCCAGCCACGGAGCGTCGGTGCTGCTCAGGAGATGGGCGAACGGTTCAAGTCCCCCCTCGGACACCAGGGAAACCCTGAGTCTCGGCGGTTCGGAGACTCGGGGTTTTTTCGTGTCCGCCCTTGAAACGGGTTCCTGAAACCGGTCCGGCGGTCCGGAGAAGGAAGCTCCGGGCGTCCTCGCCGCCCAGTTCGGATCGAACAGGGCGCGGCCTGGAACATCCTGCCGGGCCGCCGATCCGAGGCGTGCCACGCGAAAGAGCGCCGCCCGTCCCCGGGTGAGGGGAGGGCGGCGCTCTCGTGCGTGCGGGTGCCGTGCCGGGTTACTTCGCGCGGGTCGGGATCGGGTCCGGCCTCCAGCCTCCGCCCGTCGGCGTGGGGAGCGGCGTCGGGGACGAGGGCGGCTTCCTGGTGGCGGTCGCGGTGGGGGACGGCGCGGGCGGGGTGCCCTTCACGCACCTGTCCCACTCCAGCACGGCCGGGTCCCGGGAGACGTTCTGACAGGTGACCCGCCCCCCGCCACCCCAGGAGGTCTTGAACTCCGTGGTCCGGCACGTGGTCGAGGCGTTCACGATGCGGGCCTGGCGTGTCTTCCTGTCGACACAGGCGTGAACCTCGCCGCCGGCCGAGGCGGTGTCGGCCGCGGAGGCGGAGGTGATGCCGCCGAGACCGGTGACGAGAACAGCGGTCGCCAGCAGAGCGGAAGGCGCTTTGAAACGCATGAGGGAATCTCCCGAGGAGGATGAGAATGCCGTGGCGCGGCCCGACCAGAGTGGCAGGTGGGAACGATCCATGATGGCGAATCACCGCATGTGACGAAAAGAAATGCGTCCTCGTCGTGAGCACCGACATCGACCGGTCGAATTCATAAAGACGAAAGGGGTCCAAACGCACGGATCGGAAATTCTTGCCATTTCATTAGATGTGGCCCATACGGTCGGCTCGGTTCTCGGGCCGTGGGTCGTACCGCCCCGGCGGAGGATCTACGAGGCGGAGAGGATCCTGTCCAGTCCCGACGGGTCGGAGAACACCTGGTCCATCTGCTCCGGGGTGAGATCCTTTCCGTCGAGCCTCACCAGGGGCGTGGAGGTCACCTTCTGCCGCTCGGCGTACGCGGTCGCCTTCTCGATGTCCGCGGCCTTCTCCATGTTGGTCACGCACCGGTCGAACTCGGGGGTGTGGAAGCCGAGATCGCGCGCCCAGCCGAGAAGCTCCCCGTTCTCGAAGCCGTTCTTCCCCTCCACCGGCTGATGGGCGAAGAGCGTCTTCGTGTACGAGGCCCACTTGTCGGCGGGAGCGCAGAAAGCCGCGTTCGCTCCGCGCCGGGACACGGACGGCATCGGCTCGGGGAACGCGGGGGCCTTGAAGAGCTGGAACGGCCGGAAGACCACCCTGGCCCTGCCGTCGGCGGCGGCCTTCTTGATCACGTCGCCCACGGCCTCGTCGAGCCGCTTGCAGGCCGGGCACTGGAAGTCCTCGAAGACCTCCAGCGTGGGTCCGGTGACCCCCTCCTTGGCCATGAGGATCGACCCGTCGTCCTGGCGGGTGGCGGTGACCGCCGGCCCCGTGTACGCGACCGCCTTCCGGTCGCTCCCGCTCGTCCCGTTCCGCATCGCGACCACGGCGACCACCACCACCGAGGCCGCCACGAGCCCGCCGACCACGCCCAGCAGCAGTTTGCGCTGCTTCTCCCGGGCGTTCTGCTTCCTGCGTTCCTCGGCGATCCTTTCCCTGGCGGATCGTTGCCGAATGTTCTTGCTCATCCGTTTCTCCTTGGGGAGGAGTCGGCACGTCGTGGTGTCGGCGTGCCCGCGGTCATCCCTCCCGGCCGATACGGCGGTACTCGTCGAACAGGACGAGGCCGAACAGCAGGAGGGTCGTCACGTGCACGGCCGTGCACCAGAGACAGAACTTGCCCAGGACGATGAGTTCCGCGGCGACCAGGTAGACGACGAACAGCACACCGCCCCCGGCGACGCCGAGTCGTCCCCATCTGAGGGCCGGGTGCGCCGAACGCAGCGCCCATGGGGTGACCAGCGCTCCGAAGCCGAGGAAGAACGCCAGCCCCAGAAGCGGGAGCGGGACGCCGAACAGGGTGGAGAACTCGCTCGAGGTCACCGCCGCGCAGTCGATCCTCGCGTTCTCCGCGCAGACGAGCGACACCTCCTGGCTGTAGTGGTCGACCGTGAGGTAGGCCGAGACCGCCGCTCCCGCGATGACCAGGATCGTCGTCACGGCGGGGAACCACCGTGGGCGGTGGGGGGCCGGTGCTCGTCCGGCTCGCGGACCGGCGCCTTGGGCCACGGGCGATCCTCTCTCGTCGGCAACCGCCGGCCGGTTCCGCGCGCACGGGGTCCGCACTCGTCGCCGGCTCGTTTCCATGGTTCGGGAAACGTTAGAACATCACGTATACGCGGGGGGTAAGCGAATGTCCGAGCCGGATCACGGGTCCGCGGGCGGAGGCGAATTCCACGCTACGCGCATATCCGCGCCACCGTACCCGTATTCGGCGGAGCGCCGGTCCCGGAAAGCCTCGGAAAGCCCGGGAAAGGCCGGGAAGGCACGGGGCCGCATACCGCGACGACCGGTCGCGGCCCCGTCGGGAGCCACATCCTTAACTCCGGTCGACGCGTACGCCGTGGGCCACTTCGCCTCACGGGATCTTTTCGAAGTGGCCGATCACCGCCAAGGGGCGTGTACGCGCGACGGCGCGCACCCCGGGGGCGGGGTGCGCGCCGTCGGGCGTCGGGAAGAGACGCCGGGATCGGGTGGGGACGTCAGGAGATGCTGAGCGTGCCGTCCGGGTTACGGGCGCACGTGACGACCGTCCGGGACGCGGCGGCGAGGGCGCCGGTCAGGCACTGGCCGAGGACGGCGTGGCCCGCGGCGTTGGGGTGCCAGGCCTCCTGGCAGGTCTGGAAGTAGGTGACGCAGGTATTCGCCGCCTTCTGGACGCGGATCTTGTCCCAGCCGGACAGGCTGGTGACGAAGTTGCCGTTCGGCGACTCCTGGATCCGGACCGGCGTGGCGAGCGCGCCCGACGGGCTGCCGGGGTTCTCGCAGAGGCGGGCGCCGTCGAAGGCCTTCTGGACGTCCAGCACGCGCAGGTCGGCCGACGGGCGTTCGGCCGCCAGCGTGTTGTAGGAGTTCCTGACCAGGGAGCCGAGGTTCTGGGAGAACACGTGCCCGGGGGCGAGGCTCGCGCGGTGGATCGGGCAGCCGGCGGCGTACCGCTCGGCGCCGAGGGCGCGGAACTTGTCGCGGGTGTCGCTGCGGTTGTCCTCCTCGCGGTACTCCGAGGCGACGTCGAGCGGCAGCGGGTTGGTGTAGGTCTGCAGGACCACCTGGTGGACGCCGTCGGCGTCGATCTGGGCGAGGGTGTCGAGGATCTGGCGCAGGGCGGCGGTGGTCTCGGTGGTGGCGGCGGCGACCTCGGCGTCGGAGGCCAGGTCGGAGACGGTGCAGGGCTCCTGCGGCACGTCACCGCCCAGGTAGGCCCAGAACTCCCACCAGCCCGTCCAGGCGTCGGCGATGAAGCGGTTGGCGCACAGCGTGGCCACGTCGCCGAAGGTGAACTGGCTGTTGTTGGAGCCGAGGCCGATGAGGACGACGTCGATGTCGTTGGTCTGGGCGACGGCGCGCAACTGGTCGAGCTGCGAGGCGACGGAGCGGCCCTTGGGGCGGGAGTTGGAGGCGTTGGCGATGTCGGTGGGCTGGCCGCCGGAGCACGCGAGGTTGAAGCGGTTCTGGACGTTGGGGAACGACGCCTTGAACAGCGAGGCGTTCGCCGACCGGTGACAGAAGTAGGCGTTGTTGTTGGCCGCCGACCAGCCGGGGAAGGGCTGGGCCGTTCCGGAGACGTCGACGACGGGCTGGTAGTCGCCCGCGCCCTCCCCGCTGATGAAGCTGTCGCCGAGCGCGACGGCGGCGGTGGGCAGTGCCGCCTGCGCCGTTCCGCCCTGGACGACCTGGATGCCGACCGCGCCCACCAGGAGCGCGACCATTGCAGCCGCACGCCGAAGAACCCTCACAACCGCCCCATTTCCTACTAAACATACCTGAAATACCAGATATGTGGATCTCAACATGCCGCACCGACGGCGTCAATACTTCGCGCGGCCCGGCCGTTTCCCCTAAAGAGATCGCGTATCGCGTCGATCGTCAAGCATGCGTTTGTTCGCCCAGGTCGGGCGGCCGGTGTCCTGGCGGGTGATCGTCCGAGGGGGGGCGTCCGGCGTCCGGGTGACCGGACCCGGGGGGGCGGATCGCCCGTCCCCGGGCTTCCTCCGGACCTTCCTCGGAGCCTTCCCCGGCCCTTCCTCGGGCCTTTCCCGGGCCGTCCCCCGGCCTTCCCCGGCAAGATCAAATACTTTTCCGGTCTTCCCCGGCCCGCGCCGGTGAAATTTTCATACCTCCGCTGAATTCTTCGCGTTCAGGAGCAGGTCAGCGGCGGGCCTGGGGAAACGTTCTGTACACGTACGTGAAACAGGCCAAACATGGGAGCGCTCCCGTACGGGTGCTCCTTTCATGGAGGCTTGAAGATGAAGACACTACGGTTGTGGGCCCTGTCCACGGCGGTCGCGTTGCTGGCGGCGATCGGGGTCACCCTCACCTCGGCCACGGCCCACGCGGCCATCGCCTGCTCGGTGACGTACGCCAAGACCTGGGACGGCGGAAGCGGGTTCGGGGCCAACATCACGATCGAGAATTCGGGCGACCCGATCAGCGCGTGGACGCTCGCCTACACCTGGCCCGGCAACCAGCGGGTCGACCAGGGCTGGAACGGGAACTGGACCCAGTCGGGCAGGAACGTGACGGTGACCGGCCCGTCGTACGCCCCGGGGCTGGCGTCCGGGGCGAGTGTCACCGTCGGCTTCAACGGGAGCTACAGCGGCACCAACACCGCCCCCTCGACGTTCGCCGTCAACGGCGTGACCTGCGGCGGCACCTCCAACCCCACGCCCACCCCGACACCGACGCCCACCCCGACCCCGACACCCACGCCGACCCCGACACCCACGCCGACGCCGAGGCCCGGTGACGCGCAGGCCGTCGTGGCCGCGATGCAGCCCGGCTGGAACCTGGGCAACTCCCTCGACGCCACCGGCGCGGACGAGACCTCGTGGGGCAACCCGCGCGTCACGGCGGCGCTGCTCGACAACATCAGGGCCCAGGGCTTCAACAGCATCCGGATCCCGGTGACCTGGGGTCAGCACCAGGGCGGGGCGCCCGGCTACACCATCGACACGGCGTACATGAACCGGGTGAAGGAGGTCGTCGACTGGGCCCTCGCCGACGGGTTCTACGTGATGATCAACATTCACCACGACTCGTGGCAGTGGATCAACACGATGCCGACCGACCGGGCGAACGTCCTCGCGCGGTACAACGCGACCTGGACCCAGATCGCGAGCACGTTCCGCGACTCCTCGGCCAAGCTGGTGTTCGAGAGCGTCAACGAGCCGCAGTTCACCGGCAGCTCCGGGGACGCCCAGAACGCGACGCTGCTGAACGAGCTCAACACGTCCTTCCGGGACATCGTGCGCCGGTCGGGCGGCGGCAACGCGAGCCGGTTCCTCGTGCTGCCGACCCTGCACACCTCGGCCGACCAGGCCAGGCTGGACGAGCTGACCGCCACGTTCAACGCGATGAACGACCCCAACCTCATCGCGACGGTCCACTTCTACGGGTACTGGCCGTTCAGCGTGAACGTCGCCGGCGGCACGCGCTTCGACGCCGCCGTCCAGCAGGACCTGACCGGCGCCTTCGACCGGGTGTACGACTCCTTCGTGGCCCGTGGCATCCCCGTGATCATCGGTGAGTACGGCCTGCTGGGCTTCGACCGGCACACCGGCACGATCCAGCAGGGCGAGAAGCTCAAGTTCTTCGAGTTCCTCGGCCACTACGCGCGTACCAAGAAGCTCACCACCATGCTCTGGGACAACGGCCAGCACTTCGGGCGGACCTCGTTCCAGTGGTCCGACCCCGAGCTGTTCGCGCAGATCAAGTCGAGCTGGACGACGCGTTCGGGTACGGCGTCGTCGGACCAGGTGTTCGTCGCCAAGGCGTCCGCCGTCACGAGCAAGACGCTCACGCTGAACCTGAACGGCACCTCGTTCGCAGGCATCCGCCAGGGGAACACGGAGCTGGTGCGCGGCACCGACTACACCGTCTCGGGCGACCGGCTCACGTTCACGGCGTCCGCGCTGACGCGCCTGGTGGGCTCGCGGGCCTACGGCGTCAACGCGACGCTGTCGGCACGGTTCTCCCAGGGCGTCCCGTGGCGGATCGACATCGTCACCTACGACACGCCGACCGTGCAGAACGCGAGCGGGACGACGGCCTCCTTCGCCATCCCCACCGCGTTCAAGGGCGACCGCCTCGCCACCATGGAGGCCAAGTACGCCGACGGCGGCAACGCCGGCCCGCACGACTGGACGCCGTTCAAGGAGTTCGACGTGGCGTTCGCGCCCGACTACGCCGCCGGTGCGATCACGCTGAAGCCGGCCTTCTTCGCCGAGGTCGACGACGGCTCCCGGGTCACGCTGACCCTGCACTTCTGGAGCGGCGCGACCGTGACCTACCACGTCACCAGGTCGGGGAGCACGGTCACCGGCACCACGAGCTGATCGAGCGGGCCCGCCGCCGGGAACCACCGCGGCGGGTCCCGGGCACCGTCACGGCGAACCCCGGCGGGCACCGGCCCCGGCGGGCACCGGCCCCGGCGGGCACCGCCACGCTGGGCTCCAGCGGGCACCGACCCGGCGGGCCACGGTCCGGCGGATCGGGCCGTGGGCCCGCCGGGGCGGGACGTGCCCCGCGCTCGGGGGCGGGCACGAAGGCGGCCCGGCCCCCGGTTCTCGAGGGCCGGGCCGCTGTCCTTGAGGGTCCCGGTCCTTCGGACACCGGTCCGGGCCAGCCCCCGGTCCCCGGTCAGTCCGGGCGTGGAGCCGGGTCGGTGGTGACCGCGCGGAGCAGGGGGCGCGACAGCGCCGAGGCGCCCAGGACCCCGGCGAAGCCCACGACCACCGAGGAGAGCAGGGTGACCACGCCGCTCACGCTGATGCCGGAGTACACGAACGGCAGCGCGCAGAACATGCCGGTCAGGATGGAGCCGCCGCCCATCACCACGAGCGGGACGAGCGTCTCGGTACGCCGCGCCCTGTCCAGCACCTCCAGCGGGGTTCCGGCCAGGCGGAGCAGGGCGTACGCCTGACGCCGGTCGAGCACCGACGAGGCCGCGGTGATCCCGGCGCTCGCGATCGCCACCAGGAAGGAGACACCGAGCACGATCAGCGTGCCGGTACGGATGTCGTCGAGCAGGAGGTCGGTCCGCCACCGGTCGTCCGCCGGCGAGGTGGCGACGTGCCCGGGTACCAGACCGGCGAGGGCCGTGCGGGCGGTGTCGGTCCGTACGGCGTGACCCTCGCCCGAGGGCAGGTCGACCGTGAGAACCCGCTCCGGGGCCGGGCCCGGCCGTCCCTCCGCGCCGGAGGCGACGCCGGTGCCGGTACCGGTGCCGGTACCGGTGTCCGCGCCGGTGTCCGCGCCGGTGTCCGAGACCTGGACGCGGGCGTCGAGGCCGGCCCGGGAGAGCCGTTCCCTCGCCTGGCGCGCGAGGTCGGTCGCCTGGGGGGCGGGGACCACCAGGCTCAGCGCGGTCGCGTCCCCGGGGCCGCCCAGCAGGTCGGCCGAGGGGCTCAGCAGCCCGATGAACCCGGCGACGAAACCGGTCAGCGCCACCCCGCTGACGGTCCGCCAGGCCGACCTGGGGTCGTCGACCAGGCGGCGGCCCGCCAGCAACCCGGCGGGGCCGCGGGCGGTGCGGGCGGTGACCCGGCCGATGACGCCCACCACCCAGGGGCCGACGAGGTTGACGCAGAGGAAGGCCAGCCCGAGGACGACGGCGACGACCGTCGCCGAGGTGTTCCGGAAGGTCACCGGAACCGCCGCCAGGACCACCAGCAGCGCGACCACGCGGACGAAACGCATCGCGGGCGGCGTCTCGCGTCCGGCCACCCCGAGCGGGCTGACCACCACCCGCCGCAGCCCGACCACGGCCGACAGGCCGACCAGCAGGGGTACGGCCAGCAGCACGCCGAGCACGGCGAGGGTCCCGGGCCACAGGTCACCCGCGAACCACGCCCCGCCCGCCATCTCGATCCGGCTCAGCAGCGGGACGGCCGCGCCGTAGAGCACCAGGCCAAGCACCGCCCCGCCCGCCGCCGTGATCATCGCCTCGGCGACCGTCATCGTGGCGACCTGCCAGGGCGTGGCCCCCACCAGCCGTAGCGCGGCCAGCCGCCGGTCCCGCCGGGCCACCGTCAACCGGGCCGCCGCGCCCCCGAACACGAGCAGCGGCACGGCCATCAGCACGCTCGCGACGATCGCCATGCCCTGGTAGGCCACGGTGTCCTCGCCGGTCCCGCCGGTGAAACCGTCGATCCTCACCGGTGCCGACGGTGCCCCGTCCGTCCGGGAGACCTTCATCTCCGGGTCGGCGGGAGCGCGTCCCACCACGGCGACGAGTTCCCCCGGGTACAGCAGCCCGTCGTCGCCGATCGTGCCCTTCACGGTGCCGGGAAAGCGCGCGGCGAGCTGTCCGGGCGGCAGTTCCCGCATCAGCTCGGCGAGCCCGGGTGACACCCACACCTCGCCCGGTGAGGGCATCCGGCTCATCCCGGGCGGGTGCGTGCCGGGGGCGTCGCGCAGCCGGGCGAGGTTCACGACCGTGACGGCCCGGTCCCGGACGTGGTCCTCGGTCGTCGCCTGGACGGCGACGGGGGTCCCTGGGCCCTGCACCGGGTTGCGCCAGGCCTCCCGGTCCGCGCGTGCCGCGAAGGCGGTGTTGGCGGCCAGCGCGAAGAACAGCAGGGCCGACGACACGGCCACGGCCGTGATCGTGAGGACCGTGCCCAGCGTGGACCGGCGCCCGCCGCCGCGGAGCAGCCGCCAGCTCAACTCCAGCAGATTCCTCACGCGTTCCCCCCGAACGGCATCGAGGCGCTCGTCCGCCTCCACGGCTCGGCGCGGTCCGGTGCTCCCCCCGGGGCGATGATCACCCCGTCGCGGACCTCGACGGTCCGGTCGCACCAGCGGGCCACCTCGGGGTCGTGGGTGACGACGACCAGGCAGGCGCCGTTGTGCTTGGTGGCCTCGACCAGGACGCGCATGATCTCGTGGCCGGTGGTCCTGTCGAGGGCGCCGGTGGGCTCGTCCGCGAAGATCACGGCGGGGCGGGTGACGAGCGCGCGGGCGATCGCGACCCGCTGCGCCTGCCCGCCGGAGAGCTCGCCCGGCCGTCGTCCCTCCAGGCCGTCGAGGCCGAGCGGCCCGAACCAGGTCCGCGCCTCCCGCACGGCCCGACCTCGCGCCACCCCGCCGAGCATCAGCGGCAGCGCCACGTTCTCGTCCGCGGGCAGCTCGGACAGGAGCTGCCCGAACTGGAACACGAACCCGAAGCGGGTCCGCCGCAGCGCGCTGCGGTCCCGCTCTCCCATCGTGTCGATCCGCTGCCCCAGCAGGTGTACCTCGCCGGAGTCGGGCCTCATGATGCCGGCGAGGCAGTGCAGCAGGGTGGACTTGCCCGATCCGCTCGGCCCCATGATCGCCAGCGCCTCGGCGGAGGCGATCCCGATGTCCACCCCGGCCAGGGCGACGGCCGGCCCGAACCGCTTGGTCAGGTGGTGACCGGAAAGTACGAACTCACTCATGCCCCCGACTCTGGCGCGCGGTACTTCTCCTCCGGATCAGCCGACCGGCCGGTCGTTCTCGCGCGGCATCGGCCGAAAGTGCCGCCGCCGCAGGAGGGGGCTCCGGGACGGGGAACGGTCCTCACCGGCGCGCCCCCGCCCGGTCAGGGCAGGGACGGAGGAAGTCCCAGGGCGGCGAAGTGGGCGACGCCGATGAACGAGGTGACCTCGGCGATGCGTCCCTCGCGCAGGGTCAGCACGTCGATCGACCAGGGGAGGTGCGCGCCGGCCTCGTCGTTCCACAGGTAGCCGCCCAGCGCGGGCTGGCCGTTGGCGCCGGTCGGCAGGTGCCGCCAGTGCCCGCACGAGGTCAGCGGGACCCGTACGGCGAAGTCGGTGACGGCGTCGAGGCCGCGGTACCAGTGCGGCATCGGCGGCATCGACCAGGTGACGTCCTCGGTGAGGAGCGCGACCAGGGCGTCGGCGTCGCCCTGCTCCAGCGCGGCGGAGTAGCCGGTGACGATCTCCCGGACCCGGGCGTCCTCGATCCGGCGCAGCGTCCGCTGCTGGGTGACGGAGGGCACCTTCTCCGCGACGATCCTGCGGGCCCGGGCCAGGGCGGAGTTCACCGACGTGACCGAGGTGCTCATCATGGTGGCGATCTCGGCGGCGGAGAAGCCGAGGACCTCGAAGAGCAGCAACGCCGCCCGCTGGTTGCCCGGCAGGTGCTGGCACGCGGCGACGAAGGCGAGTTCGACGGCCTCTCGCTGCTCGTAGCGGGCGCCGGGACCGGCCGGGCCGGCGGCGAGGCCCGTGTCGGGGTAGGGGCCGAGCCAGGCGACGTCGGTCAGCGGGACGTTCTCGGTCACGGCGCGGTCGCTGGAGGGGCCCAGATCGACGGGCAGGGCCCGCCTGCCGCGGATCTCGGCGATGTCCAGGCAGGCCCGGGTGGCCACGGTGTAGAGCCAGGAGCGCAGCGAACCACGACCCTCGAAGCGGGCGAACCCCCGCCACGCCCGGAGCAGGGCGTCCTGCAGGGCGTCGTCGGCGTCGTGGGAGGAGCCGAGCATGCGGTAGCAGTGGGCGTGCAGTTCCCGCCGCAGCGGCTGGACGAGGCGGGTGAACGCCGCGTCGTCCCCGCCGCGCGCCCGGGCCAGGTCGGGATCCTCGGCGGCCTTCGCGGTCGTCCCCCCGGGCTCCCCCGGCCCCACGGAAAAAAGTTCGCTCACAGGCGACGATTCTGCCCTACGGCGGAGGTCTCACCTTGTACGGAACACCACGGCACCGCGTTTCAGGAGATGTTCATGAACAGTAGGACGACCGTCACCGCCGGATCCCTCAGGGTCTCCGACGCCACCCTGTACTACGAGGTGCGGGGGTCGGGTCCGCTCGTGGTACTGGTCGGCGCCCCGATGCACGCCGTGTCCTTCGCGCCGCTGGCGGACCTGCTCGCCACCGACCACACGGTCCTCACCACCGACCCGCGGGGCGTCAACCGCAGCGCGCTCGACGACCCCGAGCAGGACTCGACCCCGCGGATGCGCGCCGACGACCTCTCCCGGCTGATCACCCACCTCGACGCGGGACCGGCCGCGGTGTTCGGCTCCAGCGGCGGAGCCGTCAGCGCGCTGGCGCTCGCCGTCGACCATCCCGCCCTGGCGCACACCGTGATCGCGCACGAGGCCCCGCTGAACGAGGTGCTCGACGACCGCGAGGAGCGCCACGCCGCGGTCGAGGACATCGTCGCCACCTACGCCTCCGGCGACGTCGGGGGCGCGTGGGCCAAGTTCCTGAAGAACGCCAACATCGAGATGCCCGAGTACGACGAGTCCTCGGACGCGCCCACGCCGGAGGCGGCGGCCCAGGCCGACCCCCAGCAGGCCGCGGACGAGCGCTTCTGGTTCCTGCACGAGATGCGCGGGAGCACCGGCTGGAAGCCCGACATCGCCGCCCTCCGCGACGGGCCGGTCCGCGTCGTGGTCGGCGTCGGGGAGGAGTCGGCCGGGCAGTTCTGCGACCTGACGTCGAGCGCGCTCGCCACGGCGCTCGGCACCAGGCCGACGCCCTTCCCCGGTGGTCACATCGCCTTCACCGAGATCCCCGGCGTCTTCGCCTCCCGGCTGCGCGAGGTGCTGCGGGAGGACTGAGCGAGGGCGCCGCGGGCTCGCGTCCGGGGGACGGGTGAGGGGGCCTCGTCCCCCGGGGCGCCGGGCTCCCGGGACGCCGGACCTCCGGGACGCCGGGCTCCCGGGCCTCGGGCGCGCCGGGCGCGCCCGGCGCGAGGAAGGGTCCCGGCCGCATCGGATGCGGCCGGGACCCTTCCTCGTACGTGTCCCTGGATCGTCGTACGCGTTCACGGGCGTTCGCGCGCGTTTCCAGCAGGGGGACGGGACATCGGCCGTGTCCGTCCCGACTCTTCATCCATTTCCCCTTTCTCCTTCTCTTCCGTTCTTCACGTTCACGGCCCATCCGTTCGGGCCTTCTCGTTCCGGCTTTTCCGGGACCGTTCTCATCATGTGGGCGCAGGGCCGCACGCGGGTGAAGGAGGTGTGACGCTCCGTTCCCGTCCGAAAGCGCCGTCATGATATGCCGCCCTCCGCGACTCGGGGCCGGATACCTCGTTCATCCCCTCCGTCACAAACGCATCCCCGGTACGGCGTTCACACGGAAACCGGCCGCGGGGATGTTGACGGACTCGCCGCCGGAGTGGACCGTCGAAAGGCCGGGAGGTGACGTCAGGCCCTGAGGGGCAGGGTCGGCCACCTCACCGGTCACTGGTTCGCCAAGCGTACGGAGAACCGATTCATGACGGTGTACATGCCGATCCTGAGAGGCCGCGCCGGCGATTTCCTGGCTCTGGGAAAGGTCGCCGAGGAGCTTCGCCCGTCCGTCCGGGCATTGATCGAAGTAATGCCCGTGGAACGGACCCGGGAGGATGAGAACCGTACGGTACTGCAGAGCGTCGCCGTTTTCGAGGAACGCGTGGAAGGACATCTGCCCGCCGGACGTGCTCTCGCGGTGGACTGCCGGCCGCTGCTCGACAGGTACGGGCATCCGCACGCGTGCGGCGCCATGACGATGGTGTCGAACGTCATGGAGAAGCTCGGCCGTCGCATCATTCCGGTCATTCGGCCGACGGATCGGGACTGCGAATTCCAGCACGCGGGACACGCCGCGAGGCGGCACGGGCGGGGAGCGTGCCTGCGCGTGCCCTGGGCCGGGTCACGGACCGCCGCGGAGGACGCCCGGCTGTCGCGACGACTGGACCGTCTGGCGGACCTGAGGTTCACCGACGTGGATCTCGTGATCGACCTGTGGGCGGTCGACTCCGACGCGCGGCTGAGAAGCCGTACCACCGATGCCCTCAGGGCGCTCGCATGGGCGAGCCGGTTCCCGATGCGCTCGGTCACCGTGGCCGCCGGGGCGTTCCCGAACGATCTCGACGCCGTGCCGTTCGGCGCGCCGACGCCCGTCCCCCGGCGGGACGCCGCCCTGTGGAGGACCGTCGCGGCCTCCCATCCCGGCGTGTTCTACGGGGACTACGGCGTGTCCAACCCGCGGGCCGAGCGACGGACCCCGCACCCCAACCTGCGATACGCGTTCGACGACTACTGGTACGTCTACCGGTGCGAGCGGGGTGAGGGACCGGGTGCCCTCGGGGGCTTCGAGGACCTGTGCAAGGCGGTGGTGGCCGATCTCCGTTCGGCGCGGGGGGTGGCGTCCTCGTGGGGCGACCGGGAGATCGAACGGTTCGCCGCGGGGCAGCCGTTGCTGCCGAGAAGGCCGGGATCGTGGCACGCCTGCGGCATGTCCCACCACATCGCCACGGTGGTCGACCGGTTGAACCGGCTCGGACGCCCCTGACTTCGGCCCGGCCATCGGCCCGGGTGCCCCCGGCCCTCCGCCCGTCCAAGCTCTCCTCCCGTTCAGGCTCTCGCGCCGCCCGGTCCAGGCCCGCGTTCCCGTCCGGGCAGGGTCTCAGGCGTCCCGGGCGTCGTAGGGGTCACCGAGGTCACGGGGAAAGGCGATGTTCCGAGCGTTTTGCGCGTTCCGGGCGAGAATGCTCTCCATCCACGCCACCGAGGTGGCGGCCACCTGGGTCAACCGCTCGTACAGGTGCTCGTCGAGCTCCTCGCGGCCGGTGTGGAACCTGTCGCGGTTGAGCTCCCGGCCGACCTCACCGACCCGTTCGACCAGGGCCGCGAGCTTCGCCACCTCGACCAGGTGCGGGTTGGAGGGGTCCAGCACGTCGTCCTCGGCCTGCCGCCGCAGGCGCTCCCGCTCGACCTCGGCCAGAGCGCCTTCCAGGCGTGACCGGCGCGCGCGGCCGGTCATCGTCTCGACGATGAGCTCGGCGACCTCCCGGGGCCGTTCGGCGTCGAGAACCTCCAGGTAGAGGGCGTTCTCGTCCCCGTCGCCCCCGGTGATCGCCCACGTGCCGCCCTCCTTGGCGTCATCGTTGCCGTCGCCGGGCACGACCCGCCAGGTGGCGGGATCGACGGACCCCGGCTGCTCTCGCGTGGGAACCACGGTGACCTCCTGCTCGTGTTCGCGGATGGAGCGGTCGTGCGTGAGGTGGTCTCCCATCGTGCCGGGCCGGATGATCGAAGGCGCCGGAATCACCGGAATCGCCGGATCGGTCTGAACGCGCGGCCGTCCGTGTCAGCCGGATCACCGAAAACTTTTCCACCTCGTGAGGCACGTCGTGACCGGCTCTCACCTGGAGGGACGACCGGGGGCTCGGAGCGGGCGGCCCCACTCCGGCGGCGGCGGGCCGGACGGAGCGCTTGACCAGAACCTTTCTCCGGGCGTAAAAGTGCGAAAAGAGTTGGATAGCGCTTTCCCACCCTTCGTCCTGGGGCGGTGGTGGATCCGCCCTCGGGTGCTCCACCACAGGTCCGGCCATGTTCGACGCCCTCCGCCAGGGGGTGGCGGGCACGGCGGGGCACCGCCTGACGGACATCGCTCGCCGGGAGTCCCGGCGGCCGGCACGTGACCACAGAACGCGGCGCGCGCCGCCGCCGACCCCACCCTCCCGGCGCGAGGCCCTGGTCCGGCCGGACCGTGGCGGGTCCCGGCCGGCGCCGACGTAACCGGAGGTTCCACAGTGCGAAGAAGGAAAGAGCCCCGCACCGGCTCGCTGCTCGCCGCGATCATGATGACCGTCATGGCCGCGGTGCTCGGCGCGCTGGCGCTGCCCGCGCTGCCCAGCGCGTTCGCCGCGACGTTGTTCACCGACGACTTCGAGGACGGTGACTCCGCGGGCTGGTCGAAGTCCGGGGGGAGCTGGTCGGTGACCGCCGACGGGTCCCGGGTGTACCGGCAGTCCGGCACCGGCGCGGACGCCAGGGCGATCGCCGGCGCCGGATGGTCGAACCAGGCGGTGCAGGCACGGGTGAGGCCGATCGCGTTCAACGGCGCCGGACGGTACGCCGCGGTGCTGGCCAGGGCGCAGAGCACCGGAAACTACTACTACCTCGGGCTGAGCAACGCGGGTTCGGTCGTCCTGGGCAAGCGGGCCGGAGGCGGCACGACGACCCTGGACACGGCCCCGGCCACGGTGACCGCGGGCACGTGGTACACCCTCAGGCTGGAGGCGTTCGGCTCCACGCTGCGCGGCTTCGTGAACAACGTGGAGGTCGTCTCGGCGACGGACTCCACCTTCGCCTCCGGCAAGGCGGGCCTTTCGGCCCACTACACGAGCGCCTCGTTCGACGACGTGCGGGTCACCGACGTCGCCGGCCCGGGCGGGCCGACGCCCACCGTCACCCCGACGGTCACGCCCACGATCACGCCGCCCCCGGGCTCGTGCGACACCTCGGGCTCGCCCATCGGCTTCGCCTCGGTGAACGCCTGGGGCCAGAACGGCACCACGGGGGGCGCCGGCGGACCGACCGTCGAGGTCGACACGGCGAGCGAGCTGATCTCCGCGATCGGCCAGAGCGGCCCGCTGAACGTCTGCGTACGCGGGACGATCACGGTTCCGGCCGGGATGCACAACGTCACCTCGGACAAGACGATCGTGGGCATCGGCGCCGACGCCGGCATCAGCGGCGGCGGGCTCAACGTCGGCCTCCCCCTCGACAGCTCGGCCACCTCACCGCCCGCGAACGCGGTGAACAACGTCATCATCCGCAACCTGTCGTTCCGGAACGCGAGCGACGACTCGATCAACGTGCAGATGTTCTCCCACCACGTCTGGATCGACCACAACGACCTGGCCGACGGGTACGACGGGCTGCTCGACATCAAGCGCGGCTCGTCCTACATCACCGTGTCGTGGAACCACGCGCACGACCACAGCAAGAACATGCTGCTCGGCCATGACGACAGCAACGGCGCGCAGGACGCCGGCCGGTTGAAGGTGACCTACCACCACAACTGGTTCGACGCGACGCCGCAGCGCAACCCGCGGGTGCGGTTCGGCGAGCCGGTGCACATCTTCAACAACTACTACTACTACAACACCGACGTCGGGGTGGCCTGCCAGGCCGACGCCGGGTGCCTGATCGAGGGCAACTACTTCGAGCGGGTCGAGTACCCGGCGTCGAACAGCTACGCCGGCCCCTCCGGCCGGTGCGTGGCGCGCAACAACGTGCTCGTCGACTCGGGAGAGCCCGAGTGCGGCGGCAGCGTGCAGGAGGCCAGTTCCTACTACGGCTACACGCTGGAGAACCCGAACTCGGTGAAGGCGAGCGTCACCGCCGGGGCCGGGGTCGGGAAGATCGGCGGCTGACCCTCCGCGTCGGGGTCCCGGCGGGCGGGCCGTTCCGGAGCCCGCCGGGAGCCCGACCGCCGGTGATCACCGATGTGGCCGGCGCCGGTTCCCTTCTCCGGGAGGGGACCGGGCTCCCGTTCTCCGGACGGGACACGGACCGCGCCCCGCGCCCCGGGGCACCGCATCGGGGCGATCAGGCCCGGTCGCCGCCACCCCCGCGCAGGTAGCCGACGATCATCTCGCCGACCATCCGGCGCTGCCGGGCCCGGTATTCGGACGCGGTCATGTCACGGCCGAACAGGGCGCCGAAGGTGTGCTGGTTGGCCACGCGGAAGAAACAGAAGGCGCTGATCATCATGTGCACGTCGATGGCGTCGGCCGTGGTGACGAAGTCCCCCCGGGCCGTACCGGTGTCGAGGATGCGCCCGATGATGTCGAGCACCGGCGCACCGAGGTTGATCAGCGCCTCGGACTTGCGGATGTGCTCGCCCCGGTGGATGTTCTCGATGGAGACGAGCCTGATGAAGTCGCGGTGCGCGTCGTGGTGGTCGAAGGTGAGCTCGGCCAGGGTGCGGATCGCCTCGATCGGGGCCAGGTGCTCCACGTCGACCGTGCGCTCCACCTCGCGGACCTCGGCGTAGGCCTTCTCCAGAACCGTGATGTAGAGCCGTTCCTTGCTGCCGAAGTAGTAGTAGATCATGCGCTTGGTGGTGCGCGTCAGGGCGGCGATCTCGTCCACCCTCGCCCCCGCGTACCCGTGCTGGGCGAACTCCCGCTGGGCGACCTCGAGGATCTCCGCCTTGGTGCGGTCGGCGTCGCGCCGGCGTTCCCCGGTGGCGGGCTGCGAGGTCATCCGTCCATCCTATTGACTCCCCCGCCCACCCGGGGGTGGGGGATTCCGGCCGGCGCGCACCGGGCGGCCGCCGTGCCCGGCCGCCGCGGGCCTCCCGCCCCCGGGGAGCGGGGCGTCAACGCTCAGGGCGTCCGGTGGCCGCCCGCGTGCTGGGCGGCGAGGCGGATCGGGGCGTTGACCGCGCCGTATCCCCGGTAGCCGCCGATCCGCTGGACGATCTCGAAGAAGACGCGTCCCAGGGTGACGGTGTAGAGGTGCAGGAACTCGCCGTCCGCGTCGCGGTCGTAGAGCACCCCGAGCTCTCTGAGGCAGGGGTCCACGTCGTGGCGGGCCTCCAGATCGTCGTAGTAGTTGCCGGGGATCGGCAGCAGCAGCTCCGGATGCTCGGCCCGCAGCCTGCGGGCCGTGGCGAGCAGGTCGTCACAGGCGAGCGCGACGTGCTGCCAGGGGACGTCCCCCGCGCCGACCCGGGCCAGGTTGAGCACCAGCCGCAGCACCCGGTCGGTGGACCCGCCCGCCGCACCCGGCCCGGACGCGGCGGACGTGCCGGGCACGGCGGGCATGCCGGGCACGGCGGGCATGCCGAGCGCGGTGGACGCGGCGGGCATGGCGGGCGCCGTGGACGTGCCGGGCGCGGTGGAGGCGCCGGGGGCGGTCGACATCGCCATGCTGCGCAGCAGGCCGTAGGGGTCGGGCAGTTCCAGACTCTCCTGCGGACGCAGGCCGAGCACGCTCCGGTAGAACAACGCCGCCTCGTCGAAGTGGTGCCAGGGCTGGGTCAGCGCCACGTGGTCGATGTGGGTGATCGACCCGGTGGCCGTCCCGCCCGGGAGGGGGTCGCCGTGCCGTTCCGTCGTCCCGGGCGGGGTGAAGTCGCCGCGCCACTCCGTACCGCAGAAGAAGATCTCGGTGCCGTCGGGGGCGGCGACCGCGTCCAGCGGTGCCTCCTGGGGGGCGCGCTCGCGCGGCAGCACCGGCGAGAGCAGCGCCCCGGCGTGCTCGACGGCGCGGGCCGGGTCGGGGGTGTCCAGCCCGAGGCTGATCAGCGCGGGGTCGTCGCCGGTGGCGTTGAGGAGGAGCCGGGCCTCGCCCTGCTGCCACAGCTCCACCGGCTTGCTGGGGTGCGAGCCGGCGCGGGCGAAACCGAGCGCGGCGAGCACGTCGCGCAGGGAACCGGTGCCGGTGGCGAGGCCGATGCCGGTGTCTGTGCCGGTGGCGGTGCCGGTGAGGCCTGCGCCGGTGTCGGAGAGCTCGGCGAAGGCGTAACCGGTGGGTACGGCGGGGTGGGCGGCGCGGTCGAGGGCCTGTTGCAGGGCGATGAGCGAGCGCCTGCCGTCCCGGGCGGTACGGGCGGCGTCGGCCTGCCGGAAGTGGTCGTTGAACACCTCCAGCGAGAGCGGGCCGGTGTACCCGGCGTTCAGCACGTTGCCGACCAGTCCGGCCAGGTCGAAACCGCCCTGCCCGGGAAAGCAGCGGTAGTGACGGCTCCACTGGAGCACGTCCATCGCCAGCAGCGGCGCGTCCGCGAGCTGGAGGAAGAAGATCTTCTCGCCGGGGATCGCCTCGATGCCGATCGGGTCGGAGCCACGTGACAGGATGTGGAAGCTGTCCAGGCAGGTGCCCAGGTTCGGGTGATCGGCCAGGCGCACGATCCGCCAGGCGTGCAGGTAGTCGTCGACGTGCCGTCCCCAGGCCAGCGCCTCGTACGCGACGCGGATGCCGTGCTCGGCGGCCCGCTCGGCCAGTGACCGCAACTGGGCGGCGGCCAGCGCGTCGTCGTCGATCGCGGCAGGGGAGACGTTGGAGCAGACCAGCAGCGTGTCCGCGCCGAGCCGCTCCATCACCTGGAACTTGTGCTCGGCCCTGCGCAGGTCGGCGGCGGGCATCGCCTCGAAGTCGCGGAACGGCTGGTACAGGTCGATCGACAGTCCCAGGTCGGCGGCGCGGAGCCGCACCTCCTCGGGGGGAAGAGAGCAGGCCAGCAGGTCGTTCTCGAAGATCTCGACCCCGTCGAACCCGGCGGCGGCGATGGCGGCCAGCTTCTCCGGCAGCGTGCCGCTGACCGACACGGTGGCGATGGACGTGCGCACGGCTCCCCCTCAGGTGGCGACGAGTTCGGTCAGGTGGGCGAGCATCCGGCCCGTGTCCGGGACGCGCCCGGTGAACAGGTGGAAGGCGTGCGCCGCCTGGAAGACGACCATGCCGGAGCCGTCCAGCGTCCGGCAGCCCAGCGCCCGCGCCCGCCGCAGCAGCTCGGTCTCCAGCGGCCGGTAGACGATGTCGGCCACCCACAGGTCCGGACGCAGCAGCGAGGCGGGCAACGGCGAGCCGGGGTGTCCGGCCATGCCGGTGGGCGTGGAGTGCGCCAGGCCGTCCGCGTCGGCCAGCAGGCCGGGCAGGTCGTCCGCCGGGGCCGAGGCCGCCCGCCCCGCCCCGAAGCGCCCGGTCAGGTCGGCGGCCAGCGCCGTCGCCCGCGCGGGGTCGGCGTCGACCAGGGTGACCCGGCCGGCGCCCAGGGTGAGCAGCGCGTGCGCGACCGCGGCGCCCGCCCCCCCGGCGCCGAGCTGGACGATCCGCTCGATCGGCGCGTCCGGCAGGCCGCGGGCGAAGGACTCCCTGAAACCGGTCCAGTCGGTGTTGTGGCCGATCGCGCGACCGGAGTCGAAGACGACCGTGTTGACCGCGCCCAGCGTCCGGGCGTCCGGCGAGAGCTCGTCGAGGCAGGGGATGACGGCCTGCTTGCACGGGTGCGTGATGTTGAGGCCGTCGTAGCCGAAGCGCCGGGCCGTACGGACCAGGTCTCCGACGTCGGTGCCCAGGACGTCGGTGTCGAGCAGCCGGTAGACGTAGCGCAGCCCGTGGTGGGCGGCCTCCCGCTCGTGCAGCGGCGGGCTGAACGAGGGGCCGATACCGGAGCCGATCAGGCCGGTCAGGAACGAGGTCATCGATTCTTCCTTCCCGGTACGCGTGACGGGCGTACCGGTGTGAGAACGGGTCCGCGCGACCCGTGTCGGTACGGGCCGCGACGGCGTCGCCCGGGTCGCGACGGCCCGGGGCGTCCGGGGTGCCCCGGGTGCCCCGAGGATCCGGGGTTCGCGGGGTGCCCGGTGGCGCGAGGGGTGCCCGGTGGCGCGAGAGGTGCCCGTGCGATCCATGACCCACTTCCCAGCAATGTACGAACTAGTGAGTTAGGTATAACGTACGCCGCGACCGAAGTGAAGAGGTCCCTTGACACGCGCCGCCGCCACCAGCAGCATTGCCGCAGCGTTAATTAACTATCTAGTTCGTAAACAGTAGGAAACGCCACCCGGGGGGACGGCCGGACCACGCGTACCGAAGGAGTCATCGTGACCGACAGCTCACCCGGCGTCCCGCAGGGCACGCCGCGCAAGGCGGCCGTCGCCGCCTGGATCGGCAGCGCCCTGGAGTACTACGACTTCTTCATCTACGGCAGCGCCGCGGCCCTGATCTTCTCCAAGGTCTTCTTCGACGACTCCGACCCGGCGACCGCCACCCTGCAGTCGCTGGCCAGCTTCGGCGTGGCGTACGCCGCCAGGCCGGTGGGCGCCGTCATCCTCGGGCACGTCGGCGACCGGTTCGGCCGCAAGAAGATCATGGTGTTCACGCTCATGCTGATGGGCGTCTCGACCTTCCTCATCGGCTGCCTGCCCACCCGCGACCAGATCGGCGGCCTGGCGCCCGTGCTGCTGGTCCTGCTGCGGATCCTGCAGGGGCTCTCGGCCGCGGGCGAGCAGGCCAGCGCCAACTCCATGACGCTGGAGCACGCCCCCGCCGACCGGCGCGGCTACTTCACCAGCTTCACCCTCAACGGCACGCAGTTCGGCCAGATCCTGGCGACGCTCGTCTTCATCCCGGTGGCGGCCCTGCCGGAGGAGCAGCTGCTCAGCTGGGGCTGGCGGATCCCGTTCCTGCTCAGCGTGGTCGTCGCGGTGGTCGGCTGGATCATCCGCAGAAGGCTTGAGGAGACCCCGGCCTTCGAGCGGGAGGTCGCCCGGGGAACGGTGCCCAGGATGCCGCTGGCGGTGCTCTTCCGCGACCACTGGAGCAGCGTGCTGCGCGTCATGTGCGCGGCCCTCATCGCCACCGTCAGCACGATCTTCACCGTCTGGGCCCTCAACTACGCGACCAGCGACGAGATCGGGCTCGACCGGGCCACCATGCTCTGGGTGAGCATCGCCGCCAACACGGTCGCCCTCGTCGCCATCCCGCTCTGGGCCATGCTGTCGGACCGCATCGGCCGCAAGCCCGTCTTCCTCATCGGCGCCGTGGGCAGCCCCATCATGATCTTCGCCTACCTCGCCGCGATCAACTCCAGGAGCTACCCGCTGGTGTTCGCCACCGGGATCCTCACGCTCGGCGTCGTCTACAGCGCCTCCAACGGCATCTGGCCGTCCCTGTACGGCGAGATGTTCAGCACCCGGGTCCGCCTGTCCGGCATGGCGATCGGCACCCAGATCGGTTTCGCGATCGCCGGCTTCGCCGTCGCCTCCGCCGCCGGGATCGTCTCTCCCGAGGGCTGGCTGGGCCTGCGCGGGTGGATCGGCGTCGGCGTCTTCACCGCGATCCTCTGCGCGATCAGCGCGATCGCCGTGGCCACCACCCGGGAGACCCACCGCGTCCCCACGGAGGAACTCGGTCTCACCGGACGCGAGACGGCCACCGGAGCACGCGGCTGACCGAACGTCCGCGGGGCGCGCCCCCGCGAGCACTCCGGGACGGGCACGCCGACCGGCCCGTCCGCGTCCCCGGCCCGGCGACGGCCCGGCCCCGTGGTCTCCTCGCGGGGCCGGGCCGTCGTCGTCCCGTTCGGGGGCCGGGATGTCACCGAGATCGGGAAAAGGGAGCTCCAATTCCTCGAACCAGATGGGCGACCGGGCGGTCTCCCAATGGGAGGAAAGCATTCATATCCGTTTGTTATGAGGTCCGGGGTCAACCGGAGGACGAAACCGTTTCGTGACCATCGACTCGCGGCGGCCGCCCGGGTGGCACCGGAAAGCCCGACGGAGAGTGAACGACCGGCTCCCGCCAGGTAAATGACGGCTGGACTGGGAACATGAAGGTTCATCCGAAACCCGGGGACGGCGCGGATCCGTGGGGACCGGGCGGTACGCTCGCCCACGGGAGACCAGCAGGTGAAGGGCGTGACGGATTTCGGACAACCTTTATGGCGAGTTAGGTGTTAATTAAAACCCGATAACCATAAGTGCCGATTACTGAGCCCTTTACCTTCCCAATAGATCACGGTCAGTCTAATATTTGGACCTATGTCATGGCGTGCAGGTGATTTCCCAGATCGGCAGGCTGGGTCCTTCGGCCGTGGCAACGCCTCCCCTGGAAACGATTCCGAGCGGACGTCCGACTGGCACCCGGAGCGCCTGCCGTCATTCGATTGGCGGAAGTTCTTTCTGTTCACGGCGATCATGGTGATCATCGCCGTCTCCGCGCTCTGGCTCATCACCAGATCGCCCTCGGGCTCGTCCCTGGCGGCGAACAGCGGCCCCGAGCGTTCGGACGGCGACCGCGGCAAGGCCGTGACCTCGTCCTCTCCGACGCCGTCCCCCGCCCGTTCCAGCCGGAAGCCCGATCCGAAGCCCGCGGGAAGCGACGCGGAAGGGGCCTCCCCCCGGGCGGAGACCTCCGCCAGGGCCAAGGTCTCCCCGGGGGCCAAGACCTCCCCCGGACCCGCGACGTCGTCCGAGCCCGAGACGTCCTCCCGTGCGGAGATCCCGTCCGTGCCCGAGGCCACGATGTCGCGAAGGCCTCGGACCGGGACGGCGACCACCCCGCCGCCGGCCGACGCGCCGGCCCGGGCCGGACGGCCGCAGCTCACACCCAAGGAGGCGTACGCCGTCCACGGCCGCTACCAGCGGGGCCTTTCGGCGGCGCAGGCCCGGAAGGACCATGACGCCATGGCGAAGCTCGAGCACGGCCTCGCCCTGGAGATGACGCGGGCCGGTTTCACCACCGCGAAGATGGAGGGGACGTCGCTGGCGACGGGCGTGTGGCCCAACCCCAAGGTGTGGATCCCGCGCCGCGTGGAGGGCGTCGCGGACTGGTTCGTGGCGGTCTCGCACGAGCCCGGTGTCGCCCGGATCGTCGACGTGATGAGCTCGGCCCCGGGCGGCTGGCGGCTCGTCGCCTCGGCCGCCGACACCCGCGCCACCCCGGCCCGCTTCCCCGAGATCGCGACGGACGCCGAGGGTTACGCGACCGGTCTGCCCGAGAACGCCACCGGGCTGGCCGCGACGCCCCGCCAGATCGCCCGCGCGCACCTGGCGAGCCTGGAGAAGGCCCAGACAGACCCGGCATTCGAGGAGGGCCCCTGGACCAGCGAGACCGTGCTGTTCTGGCAGCAGGAACGGGCCCGGCTGCAAGAGGCCGACTGGAGACTCACGCTCTCGTACCGGCTTGAGGGACCGGTACGAGCGCTCAGGACCAGCGACGGGGGCGCTCTTGTCTGGTACGGGGCCCGATCCATCGAACTCCGCGAGGCGGTGCGGGAAGGAGCGACGGTCAAGCTCAAGGGCTCGGCCGCCGTCCGCACTCGCGGTAAGGCCTTCGCCCACTCGGTGAGCGCCACGTACGGCCGCATGTACGTGACACATGTCCCCCCCGCCGGCTCGAACGAGCCCGCTCGCGTACTGGGCGAGTGGAGCGACGTCCTGGAGAGCCACGGCGACTGACGCTTTACCGGAAGAAAAGGAACATTCAGATGACACCCTCACGTAAACCATCACGTGCAACGGTGATCACTGCGAGTGTCGCGATCGGCGTCTTCGGCGCCGGCGCCGGACTGGGAACCGTCATCGCCCTCCGTCCCGACACCGGCGAGGGGCAGGTGATGCGGCTGGTGGCGGGAACCTACCTCCTGGACGACCAGGCCGCGGCCTGGACGTCGGCCGCGACGCCCGCGGGTGACCGACCGCTCCCGCTCTCCGGCGCGGACGCGGGCAGCACGATCTCGAAGGGCTCGGCCGCGGACGCCGCCGAGAACCAGCGGGTCTGCCTGACGACCACCGTCGACGGGCACGCCGTCGGAGCCGCCGGGAAGGGCTGCGTCGCCCTCCCGGTCCTGGCGGCGGCCGCGGCCGCGCCGCTCGTGCAGCGGCCGGGCAACCCCAGGAGCACCCCGGCGCCGCCCGCCAAGACCGCCGCCCCGGCGAAGCCGAAGCCGTCGTCGGCCCCCAGGACGTCCTCGGCGCCCAGGTCGAACGCTCAGGCCGCCAAGCGCACCGCGGCCCCGGTGCAGCAGCCCGCTCCCGACCCGGCTCCCGTGGTACGGCCGCCGGTGGTGAACAACCCGCCCGCCAAGCCGGCTCCGACCCCGACCAAGAAGGTCAGCGGCAACATCTCGCAGAGCGAGCCGAAGAACGAGTCGCAGAGCGAGAAGGAGAACGGCAGCCTCATCGAGCGCCCCGCCGAGACCGTGGTCGCGCCGCCCCGGCCGGCCCCCGAGAGCAGCCAGGGGAGATCGTCGGATCCCTCCCGGCCGCCGCAGGCGCAGCCGCAGCCGACCGGGGACCGGCAGCCCCGGACGCAACCGACCGGAGGGGACCGGCAGCCCGGGCCGACCGAGGGAGACCGGCAGCCCCGGCCCACCGGGGACGTGAGGTCCCCGCAGCCGACCGGCGACCCGGGGCCCTCCCGGCCCCGGACCGGCGACGGTGACCGGTCCCCCCGGCAGCAGGACGACGTGCGGCACCCCAGGCCGACCGGCACCCTGAAGCCGGCGGTCCGGTCCGGTCCCGGCGGGCCGCTCGTCCCCTCGGGCGAGGTCACGGCCCCGGCGACCAGGCCGACGGACGACGCGGGCGCGCCGTCCAGGGGGACGCGTCCGACACGGGCCGCGACGCCCGCCCCGGCGCCCGCTCCGCCGACCGCCACGACCCCGGCCGAACCGGGTGAGCGCTCGCAGGCCCCCGGGCCGTCGCGGAACGCGCCCGACGACCCGTCCCTGCCGCGCCCCCCGGCGGGCCCCGGCGAGAACGCGTCGCAGGGGCCCGACGGGACCGTGCTCATGCCGGCCACGCCGCGGCTTCCCGGCGGCGGACCGGACGGCGGCGTCTCGCTGCCGGTCTTCGAGGATCCCGAGCTGCTGCGGCGGGCCCACGAGGCTCTCGGCCTGGACAGGGGCATGCGCTACACCGACGAGAACGGCGTGTGGGACCTCAACATCGCCCCGCCGGGCACCCCGCCCTGCCGTGACTACACCGCCGAGGAGATCGACGCGCTGAGCCCCTCCGGCGGATCGGGCGCGGCCACGGGCCGTCAGGCGATCCCCCGTGACTCGTGCGTGTGGCCCGCCTTCATCCGCTGGCTCTACGCCGAGCCCGCGCCCGGCGAGGTCAGCAACTGGACGAAGTTCACCGGCCTGCCGCAGCGCAACCTGGAACTCGTGGTGACCGACCCGCCGCCCGTGCCGCTCCCCAGCCCGATCCCCAGCGGGGACGCCTCCTCCTCACCCGAGGGGCCGCGGCAGGACGTCCCCGGCGACTCCGAGGCGGGCCAGGAGGGTTCCGAACGGCCCGGCCAGGACCGGCGGGACCCGGCGCGGCCCGACCCCGCGCAGCAGGACCGGGAGCAGCGGGAGCCCGGGCAGCCCGGACCGGTGCAGCCGGGACCCGCGCGGCCCGGCCCCGACGACGGCCAGCCGGCCCGGCAGGACTCCGGCTGGAACCCCGGGGAGCGGGACGTCCCCTTCCCGCCCGACCCGGGCCGGGGCGAGCCGGACCCTGCCGAGTACGACGGCCGATGAGCACACCCACCGGAACCGGGCGCCCCGCGCCCGGCCCCGGCCATGAGGCGGCCTGGGTGCGCGAGCACGGCGCGCACCTGGTGGACTACGCCGCCTCCCGCCTCGAGTCCGGCCGGGTGCACGCGGCGGTCGTCTCCGCGCTGGCGGCCGTCCGGGCCGAGGACGCCCCCGGGAACGTCACGGTCCGGGGGCGGTCGCTGGCCGTACTGCGACGCGACCGCCGTACCCGGCCGGGTCACGAGGAGCGCTACGTGCCGGGTTCCGGGCCCGGCATGCCGGACGCCTCCCTGATCGAGCGGGTGTGGACGATCGTCGATCCCCTGGGCACGGAGACGCTCAGGCTGATGTACCGCCACGCGCTGGGCATGGAGGATCTCTCCCACGTGCTGGCGATGCCCGCCGAGGAGATCGGCAGGCTCGCCACGCGCACCCAGGACCTGATCGAGACCCTGGTGAGCGGGCTGGACGCGCTCACCCACGGACGGCGCACCTGTCCGGAGCTCCCCCCGCTGGTGGAGTCCGTCTTCCCCGGCGCCTTCCCGGCCGGCCTGCCCGGGGGGCCTCCCGACGGCCACGAGCCGTCCCCGGGCATCGGCTCCGAGGACGCCCGGACGCGGCTGCTCTCCCACATGATCAGGTGCTCCGTGTGCACCAAGCCGATCAATATCCGCTACACGGTTCCGCAGATGGTCTCCCACCCGCCGGTCGCGCCGCTGGCCGCCGAGGAACGCCGGCGGCTCACGGACGCGCTGTCCGGGGGCACCCTGTCCGAGGGTGACCCGTACGAGGGCGCCCCGTCCGGAGGCGCCCCGTCCGGAGACACGGGCGCCCCGTCCGGTGGCACCCCGTCCGCCGAGGTGCCGCCCCCGGCTCCACCACGGGCGCGTCCGCCCCGCGGCAGGTCGCCGATCCTGTCGGCGCCCCCGGCCGGAGGGCGGCCCCCGGCCTCCACGCTCGCGCCACGGGAACGGTCCTCGACGCCGGCGCCTCCGGGCCGGGACGGCGTACCGGCGTCCTCGGCGATGACACCGCCCGCGAGACCGTCCACGGCCGGGGCGCCCACGTCCGGCGCGGCCTCGTCCGGGGCGCCCGCGTCCGGACCGTCCGCCTCCGGAGCGGTCACACCGCGAGCGGCCGCGCCCAGGTCCGGCGCCTCCCCCTACCCGCCGGTGGCGTCCGGGTCGCCGACCACCCCACCTGACACGAGACCGCCGGACACGAGGCGACCGGACCCCGGCCTTCCCGGCACGACGTCGCCCGGGGAGACGCCGTCCCGCACCACACCGTCCCGCGCGGCGTCCTCCGGGACCGCCCCCTCCGGGCTGCCCCCGCTACCCCCCCTGCCGCCCCATCGGATCCGGCCGTCCCGCCCGCCGGTCGCACCGCCCCCCGTCACCGGGCACGACACCCCCCTCTACGACGCCCTGCTCACTCAGGCCTGGGCGCGCGAGGTCCTCGCGCAGAGCGAGGAGATCACCGGCACCATCCCCCGGCAGGCTCCCGCCCCGGCCCCCGAACCCGCGCCCAGGACCGAACCGGTCGTCCTCGCCGGGCAGTCCTCCGTCGAGATGGGGGCTCCCGCCCGCGCGGACGACGACCAGATACCGGCACTGCGCTTCCACACCGAACCCGACGACCGCCCGGAGGAGCGGAACGAGCGGGCGGTCCATGTGCTGGAGGCACTGAGCTGGGCGGGTACGCGGATCAGGAACACGACCGTCAAGGTCGCCATCATCGTCGTCGCCGGTACGGCCGGCACCCTGACAGGAATGAACTTCCTCGGCCCGGCGATCGGGCCCGAGGAGCCCGCGAGCTCGCTGCAGTCCTCCACCAGCCAGGCCACCCGGCCGCCCCCGGCCGCCGACGCGCCGGGGCGGCGGGACGGGCTCGCCGCCCGCCTGCGGGTCCCGCCCGTCGTGACGCTGGACGAGTTCGGCCAGGGAAGCGTGATCCTCACCCTCTCGGGAGAACCGCTCACGTGGCGGATATCGGCTCCCGGGCTGGCGGTGAGCCCGTCCACGGGCACCTTGCGGGAGGGGGTCACACAGGTGATCAACCTGCGTGCCCACAGAACCCGCAACTGGTGCGGAAACCCGGCCACCGTCACCGCCCCGCTGACGGTTCACGGCCCCGACGACTCGATCGGCACCACGGTGCGCTGGCGGACCTGCTGACAACCCCCCACCCCCGCGATCGCTCCCTGCGAAAGGACCTTGGCAATGACGGATACCTCCCCCCACATCCATAAATCGCCGCCCACTCCTCCCGACCAGTTCCAGGAGACGGTCCCGCTCACCGCGGAACACCTGCTCACCAACCGCCGTCCGGAACCCGCCGGAGGATGGCGCCGCCTCGTCTGGCAGCTCTCCGGCAAGCGCATCATCCCGGCGGAGTCGGCCGCGGAGCTGGAACGCAGGACGCTGATAGCGCAGGCCCAGACGCCGGTGGCGAGCGGCCACCACCGGATCGCGGTCATGAGCCTCAAGGGCGGGGTGGGCAAGACCACCACGACCGTGGCCCTCGGCAACACCCTGGCCTCGCTGCGCGGCGACCGGGTCATCGCGATCGACGCCAACCCCGACCGCGGGACCCTCGGCATCAAGGTCAAGTCGGAGACGGCCGCGACCATCCGCACCATGCTGGCCGAGGCGCCGCACATCCTGCGTTACGCCGACGCCCGCGCCTTCACCTCCCAGTCGCCCGCCCGCCTGGAGGTCCTCGCCTCCGACACCGACCCGGCGGTGAGCGAGGCGTTCAACGCCGAGGACTACCGCACGGTCGCCGGTCTCATCGAGCGCTACTACTCCATCTGCATCACCGACTGCGGTACCGGCCTCCTGCACGGGGCCATGGGGGCGACGCTGGAGCTGGCCGACCAGATCGTGCTGGTCAGCCTGGTCGCGGTGGACGGGGCGAGCTCGGCCGCCGCGACGCTGGACTGGCTGACCGCCCACGGCCACGCCGAGCTCGTCAAGAACGCCATCGTGGTGCTGAACGCGGTGGAGCCCAAGTCCGACGTGGACCTGGACCTGCTGGAGCGCCACTTCAACTCCCGCTGCCGCGCGGTGATCCGCATCCCCTACGACCCGCACCTCAAGGAGGGCGCCGAGGTGGACCTGGTCCGCCTGCGCCCGACGACCCGGGGCGCGTACCTGCGCCTGGCCGCGGCGGCCGGGGTGGCCTTCGGGCAGCGTCCCGACCGGAGCCACTAGTGCGGCCGGTCGCCGAGGATCCCACGCTGGACTGGGATCTGGGCCCTCCACCGAGCAACCGGCGGAGAATGCTCATCGTGGTCGTCTCGATCGTGGGGGCGATCCTGCTCGCGGCCGGCGCATGGCAACTGCTGCGGCCCGTCCTCGACCCCGCGGGTGCCACGGCCTCGCAGGGCACCGGGGACGCCAGGAACACCGGGAACGCCGGAGACGCCGGAGACGCCGGAGACGCCGGAAACACCGTCCGCCTCGCCGCGCCCTCCGGCTACGAGGGTGCCGCCGGCTACCCCGTCGGATTCCCGCAGACCGAGCTGGGCGCCGCCTCGGCCGCCGCCGCGGCGCTGGAGGCGGCCTGGACCCTGGACGGCGAGCAGGCCGAGCAGGCCGCGGTGTTGTACGCCCCGCCGGACCAGCACGACGCGGCGCGGGCGGGTGCCCGCGAGGCCGCCGCCGGATGGCGGGAGATCCTCGGCCTTCCCAAGGAGGGAGCGCTGCCCGACGGCGCCGCCATGCGGACGCGGACGATCGGCGTCCAGTGGCGGGCGCGGGCGCGGGACCAGATACAGGTCTCCGTGCTGGTCCAGGTGACCGCCACCAAGGGCGTCGGTGACACCGATCCGACCTACTCCAGCCCGTACGCCATGAGCCTGCTCATGGTCTGGCACCCGGACCTGCGCGGCGCGGGCCGGGGGGACTGGGTCAACGCCCCCGATCCGCTCACCACCTCGGTGCCGCCTGTCGCCCTTCCGGGCACCCCCGAATTCACGGCCGCGGGATGGAAGCCCGTCTCCGGTCCAGAGCCCACCCAATAGACCCAGGAAGAGCCACCAATGCCCCCACGCAGCTCATCCCGGCGTGTCACCCTGGTTTCCGGCCTCCTGCTGGCCGCGGTGTCCGCGACGTCGAGCGCGGTCATCGCCCAGCCGTGGGCCGCCATGGCGGATCCGGGCGTGAACGCCGACGCGCCGTCGCGGGAGTACGCCCCCGCCGATCCTCCTCCTCAGCGAGAGGAGGCCGCACCGGAGGGGAACGCCTCCGAGGCGGACATGCCCGAGGCGGAGCCCCGCTCCCGGTCGCTCGAGAACCCGCCCGTCGAGGCCGACCGGCCTACCCGATCGACCAGGAACACCTCGCCCGACGAGACCGACCGACCCACCAGATCCGCCAGGAATACCCCACCCGAAGAAGCCGACCCACCCGCCAGGTCCACCAGATCCACCCGAAACACCCCACCCGACGAGGCGGAGACCCGCAGTACCCGCCGGGAGCGCGCGCAGCCCTCTCCCGAGGTCGAGGACTCCCCTCCCCGCTCTCCGGACCGGACCACCGGCACCAGGACCACCGCCCCTCGGGACGAACCCGCTGAGCGATCCCGGACGCCCCGCCGAGAGAGGGAGAGGGAGAGGGAGGAGACCGTACGGCCCAGGAGCGGCCAGACGACGACCCCGCGGTCCGGCAGGACGCGTCCCACCGAGGAGGCGCCACGGACCACGGCGACGACGGCCCCCGAGGACGACAGGCGTGGCACGAAGCCGTCGGCCGCACCGAAGTCGTCACAGGCCGCGCCGAAGAGCACCGCGCCGAGGACCCCGCCCGGCGGCCGAGGCCCGGAGACCAGGCCCACGTCGGGTGGCACCCCGGCGCCCAGTGCCACCACTCCCACGTCGAGCACGCCCCCCTCGGCCTCCACGACGCCGAACCCGCCGAGCACGACGCCGCGTCCGGCCCCCTCCGGCACGGCCACGAAGCCGGCTCCCAAACCGAGCGCCACCGCCACACCCAAACCCAGCGCCACCGCCACCGCCACACCCAAACCCACCGCCACACCCAAACCCAGCGCCACCGCCACCGCCACCCCCAAACCGAGCGCCACCGCCACTCCCAAGCCCACCGCCACCGCCACTCCCAAGCCCACCGCCACCGCCACTCCCAAGCCCACCGCCACCC
>NZ_JBFABE010000004.1:0-205924 GCF_040640155.1 Streptosporangium sp. NPDC023615 | reverse complement strand
CGCTTCGCCCGCGCCGAGCAAAAGCACGGCACCGACCGTGACCCCGCGGCCGACCAGGTCGGCCACCTCCAAGCCGGCCTCGCCGAAACCCTCGGTGATCCCGTCCCGCCGGCCTACCGCCTCACCGGTCACCACGCCGTCCGCCGTTCCGGTACGGCGGCCCTCGCACCTGCCGAGGTCCATCCCCGAAGGGACGGGTGTCCAGGAACCCAGCCTGCTGATCGACTCGACGGAGCCCGTCCGCTCCCCGATGGCGGTGCCGTCCCCGACGTCCTCGGCCCGGCCCGTCGTACCGCTTCCTCCGCTCAAGCGTTCCCTCACGCCCTGCCTGCCCGGGGAGCTCGCCTCGTGCTGGAGTCTCGCGCCCTGGTTGAGCCGGACCGCTGACCCCGATGTCCTGCTGATCGCGAACCGGGGACCGGCGGTGGCCGAGGCTCCGCGCTGGGTGTTCGCTCCGCCCGCCTCACCGGTTCAGCCGTCGCCGAGCACGGCGGCCACCCCGGCGCCCAGCCCGACGAGCGTCGGCTGCTGGAGCTTCAGTCCCTCCACGCTCTGCGCCAGGTCCTGGGAGGAGTAGCCATGATCACCAGGTCCCACATGCGGGTGGCCGTACTCAGCATGGTGGCCGCGCTGGCGGTGAGCACCCTCAGCTCGGCCCAGGGTGAGGTGGCCTCGGCGGCGCCCTGCGCTCCCGCCGCGTCCGGCGAGGCCAGCGCCGCGCAGGCCCTCGGCTGGGGCGCGCCGTCCTGGTGTGCGGAGTTCGACGACTACCTGGACGAGTCCGACTGGGTCTTCTACGACTCCGC
This sequence comes from Streptosporangium sp. NPDC023615, assembly GCF_040640155.1. NCBI lineage: Bacteria > Bacillati > Actinomycetota > Actinomycetes > Streptosporangiales > Streptosporangiaceae > Streptosporangium > Streptosporangium sp. NPDC023615. The sequence continues at coordinate 205,118 of NZ_JBFABE010000004.1, read as the reverse complement.
CGGGCACGCCGGCAACGGCCGTCGTTCTCCCGGGCAGCTCTATCTCGGCAACGGGGCTCTCTACCTGTACGGCCGCGAGGACGGGACGACGGCGGGACTGGCCGCCCGTCACGCCCAGGCCTACGGGCGCTGGGAGACCCGCATCCGGCTGTATCCGGGCGCCGGTTCCTACCACCCGGTCGCCCTTCTCTGGCCCAAGGACGGCGGCGGCAACGTACGCAGTTCCACCGGCGAGGAGGTGGACTTCCTGGAGGTCATCGACGACCCGGAACGGCAGCGGCCGAACTTCTTCCTGCACACTCCCCAGGGGCAGGAACAGGCTCACGCCGACATCGACATGACCACCTGGCACACCTACGCCGTGGAGATCACTCCCGCCGCCGTCGTCGGTTACATCGACGGGAAGGAGTGGTTCCGTTCGGGCAACGCCACCCGCAGTTCCATGTCGGTCTGCCTGCAACTGGACTGGTTCCCTGGCCAGGGCAGCGCGGGAGAGGCGTGGATGGAGGTGGACTGGCTCCGCATCTACCCGGCGTCGGGTACGGCGGGCTGATCCCGTACCGGTAGCGGAGAGGGCGCGGGACCTCGGTCCCGCGCCCTCCTCGCGTTCCAGGCCGCGCTCCCCGCGCCGTGCGCTCCGCGCCACGCGCCCCTGCCAGCCCGGCGCGCCCACGGTTCACGGCCGAGGTCGGGGCACGCGGTCACACGGTACGGAGGAAGTCCCCGAGGATCTCATCGAAGACCTCCGGGCGCTCCATGTTGGGATAGTGGGCGGTTCCGTCGATCGACACCGCGCGGCCGTCGGCGACGGTCGCGACGAGGCGTTCGGCCATGCCGATGTGGTCGGGCGAGTCGACGGCCCCGTTGACGGCCAGCACGGGGACGTCGATCGTGGCGACGCGCTCCCAGGTGCCGCGCACCGGGACGAGCATGCCGGGTTCGCCGCCGGTGTGCTTCGACATGGTGCCTCTGGCCATCCGGCGCAGGCGGTCCACCACCTCGGGATCGAGGTCGTCGAGGGTGCGGTGCGGCCCCGCGGCGAAGAGCATGAACCCCTCGACCGAGGCCTCCAGATCACCGGCGGCCATCGCCGCGTGCCACGTGGCCAGGCTCCGCGTGGTCCAGGGGTCGGTGAAGTACGGCTCGCTGGTCCCGGCGCCGCTGACGACCACGGCGTCCACCAGCTCCGGGTGCTCCAGCGCCGTGTCGACCGCGATCCCCGCCCCCATCGAGACCCCCACCAGGATCGCGGGCCCGGCGTCCAGGTGACGCAGCAGCGCCGCGAGGTCGTCGGTGAGCCGGTAGGGCCCGGTGGCGTTGTCCGACCGTCCGTGGCCGCGGGCGTCGGGCGCGATGACGCGGTACCGCGAGGCGAGGGCCGGGATCTGGTCGTCCCACATGTGGTGGTCCACGAAACCGCCGTGCAGCAGGACAAGGGGGCGGCCGCTGCCGGTGTCCGTCCAGAAGATGTCATTCATGACACCTAAGGTGTCATTTTTGCGCGATGATGACAACTCAGATGTCATGATGACGGGGTGAGAGAGACGGAACACGGCCCGGCGGCCGCAGAGGTGACCGACCGGCTCACCGAGGTGTTCGACCTGGTGGGCCCGCTCTACCGGCGTGCCCAGCGCAAGGTGGAACAGGACGTGCCTCTTGAGGGACTGTCGGTGGGGACGCGGGCCGTGCTCATGATGCTCCGCGAGCACGGACCGATGACCGTCCCCCAGATGGGCCGCGCCCAGGCGCTGAGCCGCCAGTTCGTGCAGCGCATGGTCAACGAGGCGGCGGCTCGTCACCTGGTGGAGGCCGTCCCCAATCCCGCGCACAAGAGGTCCTCGCTCATCCGGCTGACCGGGGTGGGCGAGACCGTCGCCACCGCGGTGGTCGACCGTGAGCGGGCGATGCTGCGTCAGGTCGGCGGCGACCTGACCGACGCCGAGGTCACCGCCTGCCTCCGGGTGCTCTCGCGCCTCCTGCGGCTCCTCGACGACGTCGACATGGATTGAGCACCCGGCCGTGCGGGACCGGCGGGCCGACGCCGGCCCGAGCACCGAACCACGCGGGAACGACGCACCGACGCACCGACGGGAGCGTGCCCGCGCGGCCCATGCGGCCCGCCTCGTCGTGGCCCGTGTCTTTCGTGTGTGACAATCGGGCCATGCACAGGGTCGTCATGTTCGCCATGGACGGTGTGATCCCCTTCGAGCTGGGCATCCCGCCCCGGATCTTCGGCGGTGCCCGCGGGCCGACCGGCGAGCGGCTCTACGAGGTGATCACCTGCAGCGTCGACGGCGCCCCGGTGCGCTCCGACGCCGACTTCTCGATCACGGTCCATCACGGTCCCGAAGCCCTGTCGGACGCGGACACCGTGGTGATCCCGGCCACCCACGGGCTCGGCCCCATCTCCGCCGAGGGAGTACTGCCCACCCCCCTGACGGACGCGCTCGCGCGCATCAGGCCGGGCACCCGCCTGGTCTCGATCTGCACGGCCTCCTACGTACTGGCGGCGGCCGGGTTGCTCGACGGCCGCCCGGCGACCACGCACTGGAGCAGCGCCGAGCACTTCCAGCGGCTCTTCCCCCGGGTCAGGGTCGATCCCGACGTGCTCTTCGTCGACGACGGGGACGTGCTCACCTCGGCCGGCGTGGCCGCCGGCATCGACCTGTGCCTGCACATCGTCCGGCGTGACCACGGCACCGAGGTGGCCAACCGGGTGGCCAGGCGGTGCGTCGTCCCGCCGTGGCGCGACGGCGGCCAGGCCCAGTTCATCGAGCGTCCGCTCCCCGCGCCCGCCGCCACCACGACCGCGGCCACCAGGACCTGGGCGCTGGAGCGGCTGCACGAGCCGCTCTCGCTCGGCCGGCTGGCCGCCCACGCCCGGATGAGCCGGCGCACCTTCACCCGGCGGTTCCGCGACGAGGTGGGGCTCAGCCCGGGTCAGTGGCTGACCCTGCAGCGGGTGGAACTGGCCAGGCGGATACTGGAGACCAGCGACCTGCCGGTCGACGGCGTCGCCCTGCGGGCCGGGTTCGGCACCGCCGCCTCGCTCCGCCAGCACCTGCAGGCGACCGTCGGGGTCTCGCCGATGGCCTACCGGCGTACCTTCCGGACCGTGGACGCCTGACCCCGGGGCGCGTCGCCGGCGAGCCTCGGGCGTCCGAGGCCACCGGTGGGCCACACCCCGGGGACGTCCGGGGAGAGGACCCCCGGCGCCCCGGAGCGACCGGGAGGATCACTGGCCGCGCGACCATTCCTTCTGCAGGCGGTCGGCCGCCTTGCGGGCGGTGAGCCTGCCGTGGGCGACGTCGAGGATGACCTCCCCCTCGGCGCGCTCCAGGAACACCGTGTCGGGCACGTTCGCGGAACCGCCGTCGCGGACGAGCTCTTCGATCACGGCGTACCCCTTCTTGCCCTCGGGGGTGGCGAAGGCGGACGACTCCAGCCGGGAGTCCTCGCGGGCGGGGACCATCGTCAGGCTCTTCGCCCAGGCGGAGACGCCGTCGCCCGCGGTCAGGAACTCGACCAGCGCGGCCGCCTCGGCCACGTGCTTGGAGCTCTTGGTGACGGCGAGCCCCACCTCGGGCGTGCTGCGGACGGCGGGCTCGGCGTCGGGCAGGATGGTGGGGAACGGGCCGGCGCCGACGTTCCTGACGGAGATCTTGCTGGTCTTGCGGTGGAACGCCGACAGCATCGAGCTCCGACCGGAGTCGTCCACCAGGAACAGCGCCTTGCCCGAGCGGAAGAGCTCGGCCGGGCGGTCGCCCTTGAGCTTCAGCGTCGACCTGGCCAGCACCCCCCGCTCGAAGAGCGATCGGTAGGCGGTGAGCGCCGAGACCACGTCGGGGCCGTTCCACCGCTCACGACCCGCGAGCAGTTCGTCGGAGAGGGAGGGGTGGGTCTGACCGGCGATGGTGAACAGCAGTTCCTCCTGCTCGCGCGGCTCCCCGGAGAAGACGACCGGTTCCAGGTCGGGCAGTTCCTTCTTGACCCGCCTGACGATGGTCTCCAGGTCGGCGGCCCTCTCCGGGAAGGACATCCCGAGCTCCGAGAGCAGGCCGGCGTTGTAGTACATGACCGCGCCACCGCTGGAGCCCATCGGAACGGCGTAGAGCTTTCCGTTCCCGGCGGCCTTCTCGGTCCGCTCGATCGCGGTCTCGTCGAGCTCGTCGACCCAGCCCGCGGAGACCTTGTCCTGCCAGTCGGCGACCGGGCGCAGCCGGTCCCTGATCTCACCGGTCATCGCCGGGATCCGCAGGCCCACGACGTCGGCGGCCTTGTCCGCGGCGAGCTCCTTGGGCAGCCGTCCGTGGTAGCCGGACTCGTCGAAGGTCCGCAGCTCGACCTTGACGCCGGGGTGCGCCTCCTCGAAGGCGGTGAGCGCCTCGCGCAGCGCCGCCTCCGGCAGGAACGAGGTCCAGTAGGTGAGGGTGACGGGCTTGGCGGGCTTCTTGTCCCCCGTGGGAACGGCCTGCTGGACCGGCTTGCGGCCGTCGGTCGTCCCGCTCGGGGAGCAGGCCACCAGCCCGAGGGCCAGTGCGGCGGTGGTGGTCACGGCGAGCGCGCGAGTTGTACCACGCATGCATACCTCCAGCGGAATCGTGGTGCGGGCGGCGACGTCAAGCCCGGGGAGGCCTACCGCGAAAAACGATCTTAGGGGTCCACTGCCACCACGAAGGGGGGTCAAACGCGCCGATCACCCGCCGCGACGCCCTCCCGCCCCCGGTCCCGGCCCCCGAACCTCCACCCCCGCCCTCCGGGGGCGCGGCCGTCAGCTCGTGACGATCTCGTGCCGGAGGTGCTCACGGCTGAGGTCGAGAAGCATCCGGACATGGGCGTCGGCCAGGCGGTAGTAGATCATCCGGCCGGAGCGCCGGCCGGCCACGATGCCCGCCGTCCGAAGCAGCCTCAACGCGTGCGACACGGCGGTGTCGCTGACCTCGACCGTCTCGGTGAGGTCGCAGACGCACATCTCCCCGGCCTCCAGCAGCGCGTACAGCAACTGGGCCCGGGTCTGGTCACCGAGCAGCCGGAACAGGTCGGCGAGCCGGGCGGCCTCCTCCGGGGTAACGAGCCGGTCCCGCGTCGCCGCCACCCTGCCCTCGTCCGGCTGCACGGTCGCGCACGTGTCCAGGGGGGTGACGGCTTCCATGACAACTCCTGAACAGATGCTCAATGATAATGACTATCGTACCAAGGTCGTCGGTCGGGAAGGGGCGTCCCGATCCCGGTTCACGCCGGACCGGACGCGACACCGCGCCGAACACGGCAGCCGGACGAGCACGCCAGCCGACCGGACGCGACGCCCGGCCGGGCTGGCACCGGCGGCCCACCTCCCCGCGCTCAGTTCGGCGCCGAGGGGGACGACGCGGTGCTCAGCGGTGCGGCGATGTCCTCCAGCCCCTTGCCCTCGGCCTTGACCCCCAGGAAGACCTCCACCAGACCGGCGGCGATCATGAGGCAGGCGCCGATGGTGAAGGCCAGCGCGGTGTCGCCGGGCCTGCCGCTCTCCACGAGGCTGGCGAAGATCAGCGGACCCGCCACGCCGCCGACGAAGGTGCCGATCGCGTAGAAGAACGCGATGGCCATGGCCCGCGTCTCCATCGGGAAGATCTCGCTGACGGTCAGGTAGGCGGAACTGGCCCCGGCGGAGGCGAAGAAGAGCACCACGCACCAGCAGGCGGTCAGCGTGACCGCGGTCAGCATCCCCTGGTTGAAGAGCCAGGCCGTGCCCAGCAGGAGCACCCCCGACCCGATGTAGGTACCGGAGATCATCGGGATGCGGCCGACGGTGTCGAACAGCCGCCCGAGCAGCAGCGGGCCCAGGAAGTTGCCGACCGCGATGACCGCGAAGTAGTAGCCGGTCTCGGTCTCGATGCCGAAGAAGGTCGACAGGATCTGCGCGTACCCGAAGGTGATGGCGTTGTAGAGGAACGCCTGGCCGATGAAGAGCGACAGGCCGAGGACCGTGCGCTTGGGGTAGCGGGCGACCATGGTGTGCGCGATCCGGCCGAACCCGATGGCCTTGCGCTGGTGGATGGTCATCGACTGCGACGGCTCGTCGAGCCGGACGCCCTTCTCCTGCTCGATCCGCGTCTCGACCTCGCCGACCAGGTCCTCGGCCTCCCGGTCGCGGCCGTGGATGAACATCCAGCGCGGGCTCTCCGGCACGTGCCTGCGGACCAGCAGGATGGCCAGGCCGAGCACCACGCCCAGGCCGAACGCCACGCGCCAGCCGATGTTCAGCGGCAGGTTGTTGAGCAGCGGCACGGTCAGCAGCGCGCCGCCCGCGGCGCCGAGCCAGTAGCTGCCGTTGATGATGATGTCGATCCTGCCCCGGTGACGGCTCGGGATGAGCTCGTCGATGGCCGAGTTGATCGCGGCGTACTCACCGCCGATGCCGAAACCCGTCAGGAAGCGGAACAGGAAGAACCACCAGGCGGAGAACGAGAACGCCGTCGCGGCGGTGGCCACCAGGTAGACGACCATCGTGATGATGAACATCTTCTTGCGGCCGAACCTGTCGGTGAGCCAGCCGAAGAACAACGCCCCCAGACACGCCCCGGCCACGTAGAGGGCCGCGGCCGTGCCCGCCACCTGGGCCTGCGTGATCGCCAGCCCGCTGCCCTCCTTGGCGAGCGTGGCGGAGAGGTTTCCGATGATCGTCACTTCGAGACCGTCGAGGATCCAGACGGTCCCGAGGCCGATCACGATCATCCAGTGCCAGCGTGACCATGGCAGCCGGTCCAAACGCGCGGGGACCTTCGTGGTCACCGCCTTCGCCTGAAGGTCGTTCATGTCGGCACCGATTACCCCGGCGGGATCGACTCATGCGGCGGGGAGGGACCCCTTTTCTCCCGAGTTTCCGGGCGCCCCACGAACCTCTCTTCCCCCGGGTCTCCGGCCGCCCCACGGCCCCGTCTTCTCCTCGGTTTCCGGGCGCCCCGCGGCCCCGTCGCGACACGCGACCAGGACAAATATCCGCATTTTAGATACATTGCGCGAACAGATGGATACGTGACCCGTTCAGGGGGATCAATGAAGGCCCGGATCACGGGCGTGGCGACGTACCTGCCGGAACGGACCGTGTCCAGCGCGGACGTGGAGCGGCGGATCGAGGGCTACGCGCCCCACCGCGGCATCGTCGAGCGCCTGACCGGTGTCAGGCGGCGCCATGTGGCCGGCGACGACGAGCAGGCCTCCGACCTGGCCGTCAACGCGGTACGCGAGCTCGACCACTCCGGCACCGACCTGCTGATCTTCGCGTCGGCCTCGCAGGACATGATCGAACCCGCCACCGCGCACATCGTGGCGGCCAAGCTGGGGCTCTCCTGCCCGGTGTTCGACGTCAAGAACGCCTGCAACAGCATGCTCAACGGGATCCAGATCGCCGAGGCGCTGATCCTGTCCGGCGCCCACCGCAAGGTCGTGGTCTGCGCCGGGGAGATCCCGTCGCGGGCGATCCGGTGGCGGGTCAGGGACCGCGCGCAGTTCGCCGACTCGTTCGCGGGCTACACCCTGTCGGACACCGGCGCCGCCGTGACGGTCGCCGCCGATGTGGAACGTGGCATTTTCTACCGCGACTTCGCGGCCGACTCCACGGCCTGGGGCATCGGCACCCTGCCCGGGGGCGGCTCGGCCCACCCCCGCGACCTGGAGTACTCCTACTTCCGCGGCGACGGGCGCGCCCTGAGGAGGGCCTTCGAGGCGGTGGGCCCGGACATCTTCCTCAACGCCCTCAAACGCACCGGCCTGACCTGGGACGACTTCGCCGTCGTGGCGGTGCACCAGGTGGCGCTGCCCTACCTGCGCTTCCTGGCCGAGGTGCTGGACATCCCCGAGGACAGGCTGGTGGTCAGTCTGCCCGAGCACGGCAACTGCGCCTCGACAACGTTGCCGCTCCAGCTCGCACTGGGCGGCTGGAGTCCCGGCGACCGGGTGGCGCTGCTCGGGCTCGGCGGCGGGATCAGCACCGGCGTGATGCTGGCGGAGATGTGATGGACCTGTGGGTGATCGTTCCCGCCTACGACGAGGCCGCGGGCATCGAGGCGACGCTGCGGGCGCTGGCCGCGCAGGACGACCGTGACTTCACCCTGCTCGTGGTGGACAACGCGAGCACCGACGGCACCGCGGAGATCGTCCGGCGGCACGGCGTCCAGGTGATCACCGAGACCCGCAAGGGCACCGGCGCCGCCTCCGACACCGGGATGCGCCACGCCATCGCGCACGGCGCGACCCACCTGGCCAGGACCGACGCCGACTGCCTGCCCCGCCCGGACTGGATCCGCAACATCCGGCGGGCGTTCGGCGACGGACTGGAGATGGTCGGCGGGCAGCTTCGGCCCCGGACCGACGAGTTCCGGCTGAAGCTCTGGGAGCGGTACCTCATCCCGTTCGTGATCGGGGTGGCGGCGTCCTTCGGGCGCCTGCGGCCCGGCAACAGGGACCCGCGCTACCTGGGGCCGTACGTGATGATGCCCGGTGCGACGCTGGCCATCACCGCCGACCTGTACGTGCGGGCGGGCGGCTTCCCCAGGACGGCGATCGAGGAGGTCCACGAGGACCGCGCCCTGGTCAACCGGGTGCGCGCGCTCACCGCGGCGTACGCCTCGCGCCGCGACGTGGTGGTCTTCGGCTCGGTGCGCAGGCTGCGCGCGTACGGCCTGGCGGGCACCCTCGCCTGGTACGCCGACCACCACTACCGGCCCGACGTGGTCGACGTCCGGTGAACCACGAGAGCAGGCTCCAACTCGCCGCCCACCCCTTCGCCTACCCGCTGATGCGGCTGCTGGCCCGCCTCGGGCCGGTGGTCCGCGTCCCCGGCCTGGGCGTCGTGGTCAACGACGCGGCCGTGGCGCGCGCCGTGCTGACGGACGAGCGCTTCCGCAAGGACGGCCCCGGATCGCCCGGCGACCTGTGGACGCCCGTGCTGGGCCCGTCCGTGCTGCTCAACATGGAGGGGCCCGGCCATCTCGCGCTGCGCAGGAAGCTGATGCCGCTCTTCGCCCCCGCCCACGTCTCCGCGCTGGTGGACGACGTGCTCCGCGGCCCGCTGGCGGACCTGGATGCGCGCCTGGAGCGGGGCGAGACGGTCGACCTGGTGGACGCCATGCGGCTGATGGCCGGGGCGGTGATCTGCCGGGTGATCGGCCTGGGCGAGGTCTCCGAGGCGCGCGCCAGGGAGCTGTTCGCCGACGGTGAGCGGGTCGTCTCGATGGTCTCGCTGCGCACGCGGCGGCTGTCGGAGCGGCGGGTGGCGGCCGCCCGGCGGGTGCTGGACCGGATCGGGGACATCGCGCAGGCCGCCTACGAGGCCGGGGACGAGTCCACGGTGATGGGCCGGATGCGGGCGCAGGGGCTGTCGGCGGCCGAGGCCAGGGGCGCGGCCGGGGCGTTCTTCCTGACCGGTACCGAGACGGTCGCCACGTTCGTCCCCCGGCTCGTCGCCCTCGTGCACGACCACGGCATCCCGGTCGGCGATCTCGCCGGTTCCGATGATCCCGGCGACCTGGACACGCTCGTCGAGGAGGCCATGCGGGTCACCACGCCGACCCCGGTGATGCTGCGCTCGGTCTCGGCCGCCGCCCGCGTCGGCGGGGTCGGGGTGCGGGCCGGCGACCGGGTGCTGATCGTCACCCACAACTGCGCCAGGGCGTACGGCCCGTTCGACCCCTCCCGGCCCCACCCGCCCGAGCTGCGCAGGCTCTGGTTCGGCGCGGGGCCGCACTTCTGCATCGGCTACCCGCTGGCCCTGGCGGAGATCCGGGCGGTGGCCTCGGTCCTGCTCTCCCGCCGGGTGCGGGTGGTGCGGCGGCGCGCGGCCAGGGGCGTCCTGATCCCCACCTACGAGCGGCTGTGGGTGAGCGCCGCGTGAACGACGTCATCGCCGGGATCATGGCCGTCGCCGCGCGGGAGCCCGCGAGGACCGCCATCGTCGACGGCCGGGGCCGCGAGATCGTCTACGGCGAGCTCGCCCGCCGGGTGTCGGCGGTGCGCGACGCCATGGGCGCGCCGGGTGCCGGGGAGATCCGGCCGGGAGACGGGGTGCTGTTCGCGGTGCGGCCGGGAGTGGACGCGGTGGCGCTGGCGCTGGGAGCGGTGGCGGCGGGCGGGACGCTCGTCCTGGCCGACCCCGGCCTGGCCCCCGACGTCCTCGCGGCCCGTATGTCCGCCGCCCGGCCCGGCTGGGTGGTCGCCGAGTCCCTGCTCTACGCCCTGAGCGGCCCGCTCAGGGGGCCGGCCCGCCGTCGCGGGCTGCTCCTGCCGAACCTCGCGGACCCGCTGCCCGGCCGGCCCGTCCGCCATCTGTACGCGGGCCCCTGGCTACCGGGGGTCCCCCGCGGGGCACTGCGGCTCTCGCGGATCCTCCGGCCCTCCGGCCGCCTTCCGTCCGAACGGGGGGCGGTCCGCGAGCCGGACCCGGACCCGGACCGCCCGGCGGCGGTGATCTTCACCTCGGGGACGACGGCGCGCCCGCGCGGGGTCGTGCACACCCGCGGGTCGCTCGCGGCCGGCCTGGAGATGTTCAGGGGCGCGTTCCCGCTGGGACCCGGCGACGTCGTCCACACCGACCAGCTCATGCTCGGGCTGCCCGCGCTGATGGCGGGGGCCACCTGGTCGCTGCCCGGGGGCGGGGACCTCGCCGCGGAACTGGCCGAGCGGAGGGCCACCCACACCTTCGCGGTTCCGGTGCGCCTGGACCGGCTGCTGCGCGAGACGCCCCGGCTCCCGGCGAGCCTGCGCTACCTCCTGCTCGGCTCGGCCCCCGCCCCGCCGGGCGTGCTGCGCCGGGCGGTCGAGGCGGGGCCCGAGGTGCTGTCGGTCTACGCGATGACCGAGGCGCTTCCCGTGGCGATCGCGTCGGCGGGCGAGAAGCTGGCCCACGGCGAGGGGGACCTGCTCGGGACGCCCCTGCCCGGCGTCGGCGTCCGGATCGCCGAGGACGGCGAGCTGTTCGTCTCCGGCCCCCACCTGGCGCGGTGCTACCTCGGCCAGGAGCCGCTGCGCGAGGTCGCCACCGGTGACCTGGTCCGCCTCGACGGGGACCGGCTGGTGCTGCTCGGCCGGAAGAAGGACATGATCCTCCGCGACGGCTTCAACATCTATCCGGGCCTGTACGAGCCCGGCGTCGCGGCGCTGCCCGGGGTGGCCGAGGCGGCGATCGTCGGGCTCGCCGACCCGGAGACCGGGGACGAGGAGGTCGTGCTGGCCGTCGTCCGGGCCGACGGCTACGACGAGGCCCTGCTGCGCCGGGCACTCCCCGGGATCGTCGACGCCGCGGCCCTGCCCGACCGGATCGAGCCGCTCGACGCCTTCCCGCGTTCGGGACGGGCCGACAAGCTCGACCGGGCCGCCCTGCGGGACCTGGTCACCCGCCGTGCCTGAGCCCGCCGTGCCAGAGCCCCCTGTGCCAGAGCCCCCTGTGCCCGAACCCGCCGGGTCCCGGTCCCGCGGGCCGGGGGGCCGGGGACGGATGGCGGTGACGGGGGCCTCGGGGTTCGTGGGCGGCGCGGTCTGCCGGGCGGCCGTGGCCGAGGGCTGGACGGTGTCGGCCTTCGGCAGGCGGCCCTTCGTGCCCGCGGAGCACGTCGGCGGCGCCCCGTACACCTCCTGGGATCTCCTCGGCGCCGCCCCGCGGCCGTACGAGGTGGACGAGGTGGACGAGGTGGACGTGGTGGTGCACTGCGCCGGGAGCGTCACGGACTGGGGCCCGCCGCGTGCCGTCTGGGCGGCCAACGTGGACGGCACCCGCAACGCCGCCGCGGCCTTCCCCGGCGCCAGGTTCGTACACGTCAGCACGGCCAGCGTCTACGACCCGTTCCGGCCGACCGTGATGGCCGCCGAGGACGCCGCCCCGGTCCGGCGGTACGCCAACGCCTACGGCGCCTCCAAGGCCGCGGCGGAGAGGTGCCTGGGCGAGGCGGTCGTCCTGCGTCCCCACGCGATCTACGGCAGGGGCGACACCACGCTTCTCCCGCGGATCCTGGGCGCCGTCAGGGGCGGCAGGCTGCTCGCGGTGGGTGACGGGCGCCAGCGGATCAGCCTGACCTCGGTGGAGAACCTGGCCCGGGCCTGCCTGCTCGCCGCCTCCGGCCCGGTCGGCCACGGCGTCTTCAACGTCACCGACGCCGAGCCCGTGGTGCTCGACGACGCTCTCCGCGCCCTCCTGCGGGAGCGCGGCCTGGACGCCGAGCCCCTCTATCTGCCGCCGGGGCCCGCCGGCGCGCTCGCCGCCGTGGCCGAGACCGCGTTCAGGGCGCTGCGGCGCCCGTACCCGCCCCGGCTGACGCGCTACGCCGTGGGGCACCTCGCCGTCGAGCGGACCCTCGACATCACCGCCGCCAGGACCCGGCTCGGTTACCGGCCCTCGGCGACGTCCTTCTCGGGCGCCGCGGGCTGGTGAGGAACGCTCCCGTGGGCCGCCGAGGAAGCCGAAGATCCGGCGGGCGCCGATGACGCGGCGGGCCCGGGGTCCGCGGGGGCCTCGCCGGAGGTCACGGGGGTCCCGAAGTCCGACGAGGCCTCTGAGGCCTCTGAGGCCTCGGCGGCCTCGGCGGAGGTTCCGGGGGGCGCGGGGGTCGCGGAGGTCATCGGGGCCGCCGAGGCCGCCGAGGCGCGATCGGGACGGGTGAAGCCGTTCCCGGCCAGGAACATCGCCGCCGCCACCGCCAGGCCCACCCCGAAGAGCACCCGCAGGCCGCTGCGGAGCGAGGCGGTCAGCGTGTCGAACATCGCGAGCACGGCGCCGACCCGCAGGCCGTCCCGGGGGGTGGACTCCGGCAGGTAGACGTTGCGGAGCGCGGACAGCGCGATCGCCAGCGCCAGCATGCTGAGGGCCGTCCCGAGACCCGCGCCGATCAGCCCGACGCGCCGGTCGCGCACCAGGAACACCCCGGCGGCGATCAGGAGCGGTGAGGCTCCCGCCAGGACCCACCTCAGCGACGTCAGCCCCTTGCAGGCGTGGTGGGCGCCGTTCGCCGCGGAGGGCGGGATCACCCGGGCGGTGGGATGGGTGTCGGGCAGGCGGGTGGCGGCCTCCACGCCGGCGTGCCGCAGCCGCTGCCTGGCCAGCTCGTACATCGGGGCGAGGTCGTACCCGACGCCCTCGCTGCGCACGACGGGATGGGAGCCGCCCGCGCCGCCCACCACGGTGAGGAACCTGCGGTGCGCCATCCGGTTGATCTCCACCCAGACCGCGGCGAAGTCGTCCCCGGTGCCGGCCTCCACCGTGTCGCGGACGAGTTCACCGCGCGCCGGGACCCCCAGGTCACGCAACCGCAGGACGACCTCGTCGGCGACGTGGTCCGTGACGGCCTGCCGGACCGCGGGGTGGCCGGCCAGCGGGGCCATGGTGCGCAGGTACCCGCCGGGATCGGCGACCTGGCTCGTCGACCACCCGGCCAGCAGGGCCAGGGGGGCGAGGAGACAGCCGAGTGCGATCACCAACGAACCGATCAAGGTGCGCACGGGGACCTCCTGCCTGCTTTACCAGCAAATCCCCCCTTTTGCCTACTAAAACCATCCATACAGCATTTTTGACGATAACTTGAGACTTGTTGTCAACGGGGTGGTGGAATCAGGTTTACAAACCTTGACCGACCGCCCTCAGCGCGTCGAACGACCACATAGCCCATTCACCCGAAAACCATTACTAACCTGCGACGTAACGGGTTTACGGACGGCAGGGCAGGGGTCATGACCGGCGACACGGGGCGAACGGACATGGGATCGAGCCTGGCCCTCACGCTGGGTTCCGCCGTGCTGTGGGGTCTGGCCCACCTCTGGGTCGGCCGCCGCCTGACCGGCGTCTTCCTGATGGGCATGGAGCTGATCCTGGCCGCCGCCGCCGCGACCGCGATGCTGACCGCCGGCCCCGCCCTGCTCGCCCTCGCCGTACAACCGGTCTGGCTGTGGGCCTTCGCGCTGGCCGCGCTGCTGGTCGCCGGCGTGACGGTGGCCGTGGTGATCCGCTCGTACCTGCTGCTCCGCCCCGAAGGGGCGTCCCCGGCGGCGCGGTACCTCTCGGCCGCCGCCGTCGGCCTGCTCTGCGCCGTCCTGATCGCCCCCCTGATGTACGTGGCCCGGCTGGCGTACGTCTCGCAGACCGTCGTGACCTCGGTGTTCGCCGAGAGTGTCACGCCGATCCCGGTCGACGACCCGTGGAAGGGCAGGGAGCGGATCAACATCCTGCTCGTCGGCGCCGACGCCGCCGCCAACCGCGTCGGCGTGCGCACCGACAGCATGACCGTGGCCAGCGTCGACACCCGTACCGGTGACACCGTGCTGTTCGGCCTGCCGAGGAACCTGGAGGACGTCCCGATGCCGCCGGGCCCCGCCCGCGACCGCTTCCCCTACGGTTTCGAGGGCATGCCGCCGTACACGCCGGGCATGCTCAACGAGGTCTACCAGTACGCCGAGGACCATCCCGAGATGGCCCCCCGGCTGGGCAGGCGGCAGCGCGGTCCCGCGCTGCTGAAGAGGACGGTCGGCGGCATCCTCGGCCTCGACGTCCCCTACTACGCGATGGTCGACATGCGAGGGTTCACCGAGATCGTCGACGCGATGGGCGGGGTGCGGGTCCGCGTCAAGGACCCCATCGTCTACGGCCTGTACAACGAGGGCCGGATCGAACCGGGCAGGCGACGGCTCTCCGGCGAGCAGGCGCTCTGGTACGGCAGGTCCCGCACCTACAGCGACGACTACGTGCGGATGGGCCGCCAGAAGTGCCTGCTGAACGCCGTCGCCAAGCAGGCCGACCCCGCGACGGTGTTCAGGAGCTTCGAGAGGCTGGCCCGCGCCGCGGTCGACGCGATCTCCACCGACATCCCGCGCGAGCTCCTGCCCGATCTGGTGGAGCTGTCGGAGAAGGTGAAGCGGTCCAGGATCAGGAGCCTGCAGTTCGTGCCACCGCTGATCTACTCGGGCGCGCCCGACTACGCCCTGATCAGGCGCGAGGTGGCGGCGACCCTGGCCGTGCCGCCTCCCGCGCCCCGCGCCGCCGTACCGGCCGTGCCGACCGGCGACCGTGACAGGCACACGGGCGGACGTGCCGGGACGAGGGCCGTCGTGCTCGACTCCGCCTGCGACTGACGTCCGGCGCACCCCGGCCCTCCAGGACGTCCAGGGCGTCCGGAGTGACCGGGGTACGCCGGGCGCGGGCCCGGCCGGGATGCCACGCCGACACCGACCGGCACATTCCGTGCCGGGCCCGGTCCAGGGGTTCCCGCACCGGGCCCGGTCCAGAGGTTCCCGTTCCAGGTCCGGTCCAGGAATTCCCGCTCCGGGTCCGGCCCGGGGATTCCCTGCCCGGTCCGGTCAGGGTTTCCCGGGGCCGGTCCGGCAAAGCGTTCCCGTCGGAGTCGCCGTGCCCGATCCGGTCGGGTCCCAGCCCGAGGCCGGTCAGGGGCGTGGCATGCCGGGCCCGGTCATGGGGTGCCGCGACGGGTGTGCCGCCGCAGGAGCAGGCCCAGGAAGACCAGTGAGAGTCCCGCCAGGAGCGGATCGAGCCGCGACCCGGTGAAGGGAAGGACGGGCACGGCCGTCCGGGCGCAGGAGCCGCCGGCGTGGCAGGCCGCCGGGAAGGGCTCTTCCACGCCCGGCTCCCGCGACCCTCCGGCCTCCTCGTCGAGGTGCTTCCCGGCCTTCCAGGACGGGACGGGACCGGCCGGTGCTCCCTTCTCGGCGGCCGGGACCTCCCCGACGGCCTCGTCCGCCCCGAGCACCGCGTCCGACTCGACGGCCGGGACCTCCGCGAGCACCGCGTCCGCCCCCGCGGCCGGGGCCGCATCGAGCACCTGCTTCTGGGGGCTCGTCGTGTCCTCCACGGGGATCCGCTGGGCGCAGCCGAGATTCGTCCCGGGGACGGGCCCGGCGAGCCTGGCGGCCCCGGTCGCCGATCCACCCCCGGCCATGGCCCCGGCTTCGGCCGTGAAACCGGCTTCGGCCCTGGCTTCGGGCTCGGTCCCGGCCCTGGCTTCGGGCTCGGGCGCGAGTGGGAGGACGGGCCCCGGAGCGGAGGCGAGGGACGCGGGCGGGGGGACGGAGGTGAGTGCCGGCGCCGGGCAGTTGGTCCCGCCTCCTGCGGCCTGAACGGCGCTGTCCAGCACGCGGTCCCCGGTGCCGGAGGCGTCGACGGTCACGCTGTAGGTGATCGTGACCGTGTCCCCCGCGGGGACGTCGCCGGTCCACACCAGCCTCGGCGCGGCGTAGGAGACGGTCCCGCGCGTGGCCCGCGCGTCACCGTTGTAGGTGGCGTCGTCGAGCACCCGGGAGAGCTGCCCGGTGAGCGAGGCGTCCGGATAGGCGGCGGTTCCGACGTTGCCGACGGTGACGGTGTAGGTGACCACCTCACCCGGCACGACCCTGTCGTGGTCGGCGGTCATCAGGACGTACAGGAGCGGCAGGCCGGGCGCGTCGGGATCGTCGCAGGGGGGATCGCCGGGACGGGACCCGCAGCCGGCTCCCTCCCCGTCCGTCGGCGTCGTGGACAGGCGCAGGTCTCCGGCCGGGGGGTCGTTCACCGTGACGTCGTAGGTGAGCGTCACCGCCTGGCCGGCCGCCAGGTCACCGGTCCAGGACACCTCGGGTGCCTCGAAGGAGACCGTGCCCGAGGTGGCCGTCAGACCGGGACCGAAGACCGCGTCGTCCAGCAGGCCCGACAGGTCGTCGGTGAAGGTGAGGCCGGCGCGGGGGGTGTCCCCGGTGTTGCGCAACCGGACGGTGTAGGTGACCCTCTGACCGGGCTTGGCGAGAACGGGTGAGGACGTCCTGACGACCTCGATCCCCGGCCCGGCGTCCACCCGGGACTCGCCGTCGTCCCTCCGGGGCCCGGCGTGAGTGCCCTCCGGTCCCGGTGTCGCCGTCGGCCCGGGCCCCGATGTCGCCTCCGGCCCCGGTGCCGCCGTCGGTCCCGGTGCCGCCGTCGGCGCCGTTCCCGGTGTCGCCTCCGGGACCGGTACGGCCCTCACGGGAGGAACGGCCTTCGGGGACGGCACCGCCCGTGCGGACGGCGACGCCGTCGTGGACGGCACGGCCGCCGCGGAGGGAGCCACCTCGAGAGACCGTACGACCGCCGCGGAGGGAGCGGCCTTCGGAGGGCGCACGGTCACCGGAGGGCGCACGGTCACCGGTGGGCGCACGGTCACCGCTGGGCGCACGGCGCCTTCCCTTGCCTTCACCGCAAGACCGGTTCCCCCTGCGGGCCCGGCCGTCCCGGGACGGGACGCGGCCGGCGCGGCCGACGGCGTCCCGAGCACCGCGAGCGTCGCGAGCGTCGCGAGCACCGTCCCCCACACGGTGATCCCGCGGGACCCGCCCATCCGGGCAGGACGTCCCCTGGTACCGGTACGCAACACCACAAGCCCCTTGCTGACCCTTGTCCACGATCTCGCCGGGGGGCTCAAGATCCACTGATTCGGAGGGGGATACCCACGCCGCCGTCGCCTGATCGGTGACGGCGGCAAATTTCTGGCCCGCCGATTCCCAAGAGCGTCGCCGAGTCCGGACAGGAGACCACGGAACGGAAACGACGGATCTCCGGCGCCGGTCATGACACGGCACGCGTTTCCTTCATCCGTTCTGTCGCCTATGTCAATCAAAATCACTCTTGCCCGTATATCCAGTCCGAACACGGGCGCGCCACTTGCCGCCATAACCGCCGCGCGCACCCCCCGGCCGTGACATGATGTCGCTCGAACCAGCCGTAATGATTTTCATAATCAGATTGGAACGTCGTCGTGAGGGTGGCATTCGTCGGCAAGGGCGGCAGCGGCAAGACGACCCTGTCAGCGCTGTTCGCGAGGTACACGGCGAGCCGGGGCGGCTCCGTCGTCGCCGTCGACGCCGACATCAACCAGCACCTGGGCATGGCACTGGGTCTGGACGAGGGAGCGTTACCGCGTCCCCTGGGCTCGCACCTGACCGAGATCAAGGAGTACCTGCGGGGCGAGAACCCCCGCATCTCGTCGGCCTCGGCCATGGTCAAGACCACCCCGCCGGGGAGCGGCTCGCGGCTGCTCCGGCTGGACGAGCAGGACGACCCGATCCACTCCGGATTCGCCGTCGCCACGCCCGAGGGTCCCAGGCTGATGGTCACCGGGCCGTTCGACGAGGACGACCTCGGGGTGGCCTGCTACCACTCGAAGGTCGGCGCGGTGGAGCTCTACCTCAACCACCTCATCGACGGCGCGGGCGAGTACGTCGTGGTCGACATGACCGCCGGGGCCGACTCCTTCGCCTCGGGACTGTTCACCCGCTTCGACATGACCTTCCTGGTGGCCGAGCCGACCCGGCAGGGCGTGAGCGTCTACCGTCAGTACCGCGACTACGCCGCCGACTACGGCGTACCGCTGGCCGTGGTGGGCAACAAGATCCACGGTCCCGGCGACGTGGCGTTCCTCCGCGACCAGGTCGGTGACGACCTGCTGGTCTGCCTGGAGCACTCCGCCGCGATCCGCGCGATGGAGCAGGGCCGTCCCTTCACGCTCCGCGACCTGGAGCCGGCCAACTCCCTGGCGATGGGCAGACTCCTCGACCATCTCGACGCCCAGGAGAAGGACTGGCCCCGCTTCGGCCGCCAGGCCGTGCTGTTCCACCTCCGCAACGCGGAGGCCTGGGCGAACAGGGCCACCGGCGAGAACCTCGCGGCCCAGATCGACCCCGGCTTCGTCTTCGGACCCACACGAGTGTCGCTCTCCGGCTAGATGGAGCGATCCCTGTTCCAGACCTATTGTCTCAATGATCCCCTTTTGAGAGGAGAACGCAGCATGTCGCTGACCGTTTCCAACGATCTTCTCGTTCAGGCCAAGGCCGGAGAGGTGGACGACGCGGCCTTCGTGACCTGTGTCAGGGACTCCCTGCCCTACGCCTGGGCACTGATCACCGGCCTGGTCGAGCAACGCGAGCGCACCGGCGCCGAGTTCGCGGACAACACCGTGCCCCCGCCGGACGAGGCCGCCCGCGGTCAACTCCTGCGCGCTCTCGCCAGCGACGCCATGCGCGGCGCCCTGGAGCGTCACTTCGGGGTGCGGCTGGCCTTCCAGAACTGCCACCGGGTCGCGGTCTTCGACCCGGCCGCCACCGGCGCCCACGCGGAGTTCGTCACCGCCAGGTCGCAGATCCTGAACCAGACGCCCGAGCTCGTCGACTGCTGACGGGCCTCACCCCGTGGTCGTGCCCGCTCCTCGCGGGCGGGCACGACCGCGGACCCGGGGCAGCACCTCCGCCCCGAGCCGCCTGATGTTCTCCAGGACGCGTGCGCGGTCGCCCGCCCCCTCGACCAGGAGGATCAGGTGCCGCAGGCCGGTGGCCGCGGCGGTCCGCTCGATCATCTCGACGCAGCGGCCGGGCGAGCCGACCGGATGCGTCTCGCAGAGGAAGTCCACGTATCCCGGGACGTCGCGCGCGGGCCGCGCCCGCCCGTCCACGGGTACGTAACCCGCCAGACCGGGTTCCAGCCAGCGCGGCATGGCCTCCCGCAGCTCCCGTACGGCCTGTTCCGTCGTGTCGGCCACGTGACCCACCGCCGCGGCGAGGTGCGGGGGCGGGGCGAGCGGGCGAACGCCCCCGGCACCGCGCGCACCGGACGCCCCCGCACCGATCCCCTCCCCGCGCGCACCGGACGCCCCTGCCACGGCTCCGGCCTCGTCCTCGTACCGGCGGAGCAGGGCGGCCTTCTCACCGTCGCCGATGTGCATCCCCAGCAGCATCGGCAACCCTCGCCCGGCGGCCAGCGCCACGGTCTCCGGAGAGGTGCACGCGACGACCGGCCGCAGCCTGGCCGCCGGGACCATCGGCACCCTTCTGAAACCGAAGAACTCCCCGTCGGCGGAGACCGCGTCCTCGGAGAGCGCCTCGCACAGCAGGTCGAGCGACTCGGCGAACCCGCGCTCGAACCTCGCCAGCCCCGTGCCGAACACCTCCAGGTCCACCCACGGCCCGCCCCTGCCCACCCCCAGCGTGAACCGCCCCCCGGACACCTGGTCCAGGATCGCCGCCTGCTCCGCCAGGTCCACGGGGTGCCGGGTGGACAGCACGCTCACCGCCGTGCCGACCCCGATCCTGGTGGTGCGGCCCAGCGCCACGCCGGCCAGCGTCGCCGCCGACGGGCACACGCCGTACGACATGAAGTGGTGTTCGGCGATCCAGGCGTCGTCGAACCCCGCCCGCTCGGCCTCGACGACCGCCTCCACGGTGTCCCGCAGCACCTCGCCCGGCGCCCGGCCGGGGAATCCGGCGGCGACCAGGAAGACTCCGATCCGCATGCTCCGATGATGTCCCCGACGCGCGACTCCCGGTACCCGACCCTCCGCACGGGTGGCGGGCGTCAGAAGAGGTCGAGCTGTCCCTCCCCGGCAAGCGGGTTGCGGTGCCTCTTCAGGTGACGCCACCGGGGCAGGTCGTCGAGGTAGGACCAGGAGAGCCGGTGGTGTTCCGTCGGGCCCAGCTCTGCCAGGGCGGCCTGGTGAACCGGCGAGGGATACCCGGCGTTGGCGGCGAACCCGTACGCGTCCTGTCCCAGCGAGGCCATGTAGGCGTCCCGGTGAACCTTGGCGATCACGGACGCGGCCGCCACGGAGACGCACGACAGGTCGCCCTTGATCTCGCAGCGCACCGCCCAGGGAGCGCCCAGGTAGTCGTGCTTGCCGTCGAGGACGACCACGTCGGGCCTGACGGGCAGGGCCGCCAGCGCCCTGCCCGCCGCCCGGCGCAGCGCCTCGGTCATCCCCAGTTCGTCGATCTCCCGGTGGGACGCCTCGCCGTAACCGATCCCGGCCGCCCAGGCGGTGATCTCCTCGACCATGGCGGCGCGGCGGGCGGGGGTGAGCAGCTTGGAGTCGGTGAGCCCGGCGGGCGGTTCCGACAGGTCGGTGACCACGGCGCAGACCGCCACCGGACCGGCCCAGGCCCCGCGCCCGACCTCGTCCACCCCGGCGACCAGCCTGGATCCGCCGTCGTTCAGCAACCGTTCGAGCGCGTAGGAGGGAGGCACGTGCCGACGCTACCGGGGGCGGGCCGCCGTGCCGGGGCCGGGAGGCGACGACACGACGGTCCGCCGTACCGGAGACACCGGAGAACAGCGGCGACCCGGCCTCCGGAAAAAGGTGTGAACAATGCGAAAAATACCTATACAGGAAAAAATATGGCCAGATGTTCTCGGACCCAGAACCCGCCCCGCATATCCGGACGGGCCCGGCGTCCGCCCGCGTCCTTCCCGGACCCGTGCCCCCGTCCGGCGCGTGCCGTCCGCCTCGGCGACGCCGTACGCGAAATCCCGAGGACCGCTCGAGGACCCACGGGGCACGTCGGCCGGAGTCCGCCCCCATAGACCGACATGTCGGGCATGGCCGCCCCCGTTGGGGCCACGCCCGACGGCCGCAGCATGACAAGCGCGACTCAACGAAGGATCAACAAGGAATCAACGCACCTGTGAACATGCACGCCTTCGCCTATGTGGTAAGCAGGGAAGGACATATTATTTGTCAACAAAACTTTCCGGTGGGGTGGAGATTCAGGTAATGGCTGTTCAGGACGGCGAGGACGGGCTGCGATTCGCCGTCCTGGGTCCCGTCCGCGCCTGGCGTGGGGGGTCGGAACTCGATCTGGGCACACCCCTGCAACGCTCCATTCTGGCGATGCTGCTGCTCAGGGAGAGCCGGGCGGTGACCCCGGCCGAGATGATCGACGCGATCTGGGGGGAGGACGCCCCGCCCCGGGCGCTCGGCGCGCTGCGCACCTACGTCTCCCGGCTGCGTTCGGTGCTGGAGCCCGGCCGGTCCCCGCGCACCCGCCCCGAGCTGCTGACCTCCGTCGGCAGGGGGTACGCGCTGCAACTGGACGCCGGCACCCTCGACCTGACCCTGTTCGAGCGCGGCGTCTCCGAGGCCGAGACCGCGCGCCGCGCGGGTGACCTGGCCGGGGCCACCCGGAGCCTGCGCGCGAGCCTGGCGCTCTGCACCGGCGAGCCGCTGGCCGGTGCCGTCGGCCCCTACGCCGAGCACCAGCGCGGCCGGCTCGCCGAGCGCCGCATGAACGTGCTCGAGGTCCTGATGGAGCTCGACCTGGAGCTGGGCAGGCACGCCGACGTCATGTCCGAGCTGGTCGCCCTGGTCGGGGACCACCCGCTGCGCGAGCGGCTCCGCGCCCAGTTGATGCTGGCCTACTACCGCTGCGGGCGCAGGGCGGAGGCGCTGTCGGCCTTCGCCGACACCCGCGCGACCCTGATCGAGGAGCTGGGCATCGAGCCCGGCCCCGACCTGACGAGCATGCACCGGCGCATCCTCGCCGACGACCCGTCCCTCATGCCCGCCCACACCGCCCGGCCGGCGCCCGTCGCCCGTTCCGGTCCGGCGGACCGCACGGGCGACGTCCCAGGGCCGGGCACGGCCGGTGACCCCGGAGCGGGAACGACGAAGGCGCGGAACGCCCTCGACGGCCAGGGCGGGCGTCTCCCGGCGGCGACGGAGGGGCGGGCCGCGGTGGAGGGCGACCGGCCGGCACCGGAGCCGAGGGCCGCGCAGGCGATCGCGGAACTGCCGCGCCCGGCGCAACTGCCCGCCGCCGCGAGCGACTTCACCGGCCGCCGCCAGATCATCGCCCGGCTCCGTACCCTGCTGTCGGACCGGAACGGCTCCGAGGGCGTGCCGGTGGCGGCCATCTCCGGCATCGGCGGTGTGGGCAAGACGGCCCTGGCCGTGCACGTCGCCCACGCCATGCACGACCTTTTCCCCGACGGGCAGCTGTACGCCGACCTGCGCGGGTACGGCGAGGAGCCTGCCGCTCCCGAGTCGGTGCTGGCGGCCTTCCTGCGCGGCCTCGGCCTGCCCGGCGACGCCCTCCCCGACGGTCTCGCCGAACGGTCGGCGCTGTTCCGCTCGCTGCTGGCCGACCGCCGGATGCTGGTGCTGCTGGACAACGCCCGCGACGCGGCCCAGGTGAGCCAGCTCCTGCCCGGCTCGACCGGTTGCGCGGCGATCGTGACCAGCCGCGGCAAGCTCGCCGACCTGGCCTCGGCCCGGCTGGTCGACCTGGACGTCATGGAGCCGGAGGAGGCCCTCGCGCTGTTCGGCACCGTCGCCGGCACGGAGCGCGTGGAGGCGGAGCGCGGCTCGGCCATGGACGTGGTCGCCGCCTGCGGTTTCCTGCCGCTCGCGGTGCGGATCGTGGCCGCCCGGCTGGCCTCCCGGCCGTCCTGGACCGTCGCCTCGCTGGTGGCCCGGCTGGCCGACGAGCGCCGCCGCCTGGACGAGATGCGCGTGGGCGACCTGGCGGTGGAGGCGACCTTCGCCCTCGGGTACGGCCAGCTCGGCCCCGCCCAGGCCCGCGCGTTCCGGCTGCTCTCCCTGCCCGGCGGGCCGGACATCTCGGTCCTGGCCGCGTCCGCGCTGCTCGACCTGGACCCGATGGACACCGAGGACATCCTGGAGTCCCTGGTGGACGCCAGCCTGCTGGAGGCGCCCACCCCCGGCCGCTACCGCTTCCACGACCTGCTCAAGCTCTTCGCCCGCCGTACCGCGGAACGGGTCGCCGACGCCGAGGAGGAGAGCTGCGCCGCCGGCGAGGTGGAGCACGGGGGGCGGCGCGGCTCCGAGGTGAGCGTGACCATCGGCGGCGAGGGCGAGAGGGCCCTGCGCGCGCTGCTGGAGTTCTACCTGGCCTCCGCGCGCTCGGCGCACCGCCTGGCCTACGAGGGCAGCACCGTCGCCGACCGGCTCGCCGTCACCGGGACCGGCCACGTCTTCGCCTCCGTCGACGAGGCCGTGTCCTGGCTGGCCGTGGAGGCGGAGTCGCTGTTCGCCTCGATCGCCAAGGCGACCTGCGCGGACGAGCCCGGCGAGTTGCTGGGAGGGGCCGACCTGCTGCTGGCCATGGAGCCGCTGCTGGAGTCGGGCAGCCACGCCCGCGAGTTCGAGAACCGGGCCCGGGAGATGCTGGCCGTCGCGCGGCGCCTCGGCGCCGTCGCCGCCGAGCTGCGCTGCCGCTACGTGCTGGGACGCGTGCTGTTCGGCGCCAACCGGCTGGCCGAGGCCGAGGAGGAGTTCCGGATCTCGCTGGACCTGTCGGCCTCGGGCGACCGCATCGTGGCCGGCGAGGCGCTCAACGCGCTGGCCGTCGTGGCCGGGCGCATGCGACGGCACGTCGAGGCCCTGACCTGGTTCGACGCGGCGCGCGCGGAGTTCCGCCAGACCGGCGCCCGGGGCGGGGAGGCCCTGACCCTCAGCTACTCCGCCCGTGACCACCTCTTCCTCGGCCAGCCCGAGGAGGCGATCGCCGCGGCGGAACGGGGACTGGCGCTGTTCATCGAGATGGGCTCCAACGCGGGCACCGCCAGGGCCCGCTACCACCTGGGAATGATCCTGTCGCGGGTCGGCCGGCTCAACGAGGCGGTCCATCACCACGCCGAGTGCCTCTCGTTCTTCCGCGCCAGCGACCAGCGGGTCTGGGAGCAGCGGGTCTGCTCCCGGCTGGCCGAGACGTTCATCCACGCGGGCCGCTTCGCCGACGCGACCCGCTACGCCGAGCAGGCGCTGTCCGTGAGCCGGGAGATCGGCCATCCGTACGGCGAGGCCCAGGCCCTATGGGTGCTCGGCAAGGCCCTCGGCGGCCTCGGTGACGCCGGGCGGGGCCGCGGCTGCCTGGAGAGGGCCCACCACCTGTTCACCAGGCTCGGGGCCCCCGAGGCCGAGGACCTGCGTCTCCTGCTGGAGCGCGACCGCGCCGAGCAGGACGGCGCAGGGGGCCGGGCCGGTGATCGGATCGGGGACCGGGTAGGGGACCGGGCCGGGGACTGAGTCGGCAACCGGGTCGGCGGCCCGGTCACCGGCCGGGTCCGCGGCCGGGCCGGTGACGACGATGTCGGCAGCGTCTGCGGCGGCGATCGGGCCGGGCGCTGATCCCAGGTCGTCGTACAGCTCCTCGTCGAGACGTGTCATCCGGACGTGGTTGATCAACTGCCATCCCCTCGACATGGGCCGCGGTCCCCGGTGAGCGTGGATGCCCGGCCGCTCGCTCAGAGCTCGGGCGACGTGTAGGGGGCCCGGGTTGTCCGGTACGTCGCCCGCGGCTCGGCCGCCTTACTGGAACGACCGGCCGGACGTGACACGGACCCTTCACCCCCGGGTCCGTGCCCCACGACCGACACCCTCCCTCACCGCGTTTGACATCCGATTGACAGGCGTTAGCCGAGATATCCACAGCCTGTGGACGATCACCCTGTGGATATGTGGAAAAACCCCTCCGCGATCAGCGGGCGGAGCGCCGTCGGAGCCTTGGAGCGCAGGTCAGAGGGGTCCTCCCCGGTGAGCTCGGCGATCGCGGCGAGCAGCGGGCCCAGTGGATAGTCGCCGTCGCAGACGCCCGCGAGAGCGGCTTCGACGGTCCCCACCCGCGCGCCGCGGCCCAGCCCCGTCGTCTGCCGCAGCACGATCCGCGCCGGGTCCTCGGCGCCGGGCGGGCCGATCCGCTCCTCCACCACCCCGTCGGCGACCACGAGCCGGGCGTCCAGCAGCTCGGCGTCGGTCAGCCGGTGGGCGGTGGCGATCGCCTCCAGTACCCGGTCCACGTACCCGCCGACCGGTAGCTCCACCGGCAGGCCGTACTCCTCCACCCGGACGACCGGGTCGAGGCTCCCGGAGGCGTGCAGGGTGATCCAGCCGAAGCCGATCCCGGCGACGTCCTCGGCCTCGAACCAGCCGAGCCAGTCGTCGTAGAGCTCCCGGTAACGCGCGGTGCCCTGCTCGGCGGCGTCCCGCAGCCACAGCTCGACGTACTCGGCGGGGTCCTGTACGTCGCGCTGGACCACCCAGCCGTCGCAGCCGGTCCCGGTGAGCCAGCCGCCCACCCGGTCGCGCCAGTCCTCGCCGGCGACGTGCAGCCAGTTGGCCAGCAGATGGCAGGTCCCGCCGGGGGCGAGGTGGCGGGGCGCCCCGCGCACCAGCTCGCGGCAGAAGTCGTCGGCGCGCAGGCCCGACTCGCGGTAGGTGAACCGCCCCGCGGGAGAGATCACGAACGGCGGGTTGGAGACCACCAGGTCGAAAAGCTCGCCCTCCACCGGCTCGAACAGGGAACCCCGCCGGGCGTCCACCCCGTCGATCCCGGAGAGCGCCCAGCCGAGACGGGCCAGTTTCAGGGCGCGCGGGTTGACGTCGGTGGCCGTGATCGCCTCAGCCCTGCCGTTCAGGTGCAGGACCTGCACCCCGCATCCGGTGCCGAGGTCCAGGGCGCGCCCGGCCGGACGGCGGGAGGCGAGCTGGGCCAGGTTCGCCGAGGCGCCGCCCGCGCCCACGACGTGGTCCGGGCGCAGGGCCGGATCGCCCGGCCTGACCTTGCGGTCGGAGACGAGGTAGCCGCCGGTCTCCCAGGGCTGCAGGTGCACCGTGGAGGTGACCCGGCCGTCCGCGACCCGGACCAGGCCCGCCGCGGCCAGCTCGTCCGCCTTCGGGCCCGCCGGCATCGCGCGCTCGTCGACGGCGACGCCGAGCCACCACAGCCGGATCAGGGTTCCCAGCGGGTCGTCCTCGGCGGTGGCCCGCAGGGCGGGGACGGTCTCCTCGCGTGAGAGCGCGGTGGCGGCGACGTCGCCGAGACGCGCCCGGACGCCGTCGATGGTGTAGCCGGTCTCGAGCAGGACTTCACCGAGCCGGATCGGCAGATCGTTCACCGGGCAATCCTCGCACCGGGCGGGTGCGGAGACCCCGGTGACCGGATCGTCACCTACACGGACAAGCGTTCTGCAAGCGCGGTTCAAGCGCCGGGCGGTAGTCCTGTATGACCGCACCACCCGCTCCAAAGGATCCGTGATGCTGATCCCCTGCCTCGCCTGCGAGTCCCGGTTCCGGCCCGACGAGTATTTTCGCGCCTGTCACGACTACCACCGCGGCAAGGACGTGGTCGCCTGGACCTGCCCGCGCTGCGGCAACCAGGACGAGCTGCGGGTCTTCACCGGGGAGCTGGGGTTCGGCTACGCGCGGCACGGCGGATTCGACGTCTCCGACCGGGTACGCGTCCCCGGCCTTCGGCGGCGGCGCGAGGACCTGCGACTGGACATCTCCCTGGACCACGAGGTGTGGCGGGTTCCGACGCGGGCGCACCGGTTCGCCGACGCCCGGCACCGGCTCGTGGGCGCGCACTGATCGGCCCCGGGAACGTCCCCGGGGAGGGTCAGGGGGCCTGCTGGCGCAGACTCTGCCAGGCCGCCTCGCACAGGCCCGCGATCTCCTCGGCGGTGGGCTGGTGCGCCCCGGCGAACCACAGGCGGCACATCTCCGTCGCCGGCCCCAGCCAGAGCACGTAACACATCGTCGGATGGACCGGCTGGAGCAGCCCGTCCTTCATGTGCGGACGCCACCAGTCGGCGACCTTCCTGAAGAACGCCCTGCGCGACTCCGAGACCTCGCTGCCCCCGGGCTCCTCGCGCCGGGGCGGCCGCTCGCTGATCAGCAGGTGGGCCCGCTCGCGGTTCTCGCCGCACCAGGACATGTGCAGCGCGACGATGGCCTCGATGCCCTCCCTGGCGCCCTCGTGGCTCCGGAGCTCGGCGAGGAAGGCGTCCTGGTACAGGTTCAGGGTCTCGGCGTACAGGACGCCGAAGACGTGTTCCTTGCTGGCGAAGTGGTGGTAGAAGCTGCCGACGCTGACGCCGCTCTCCTCGCGGAGGCTGGCGAGCGTGGTGGCCGAGACCCCGTCCTGGCTGAATCGGCGGAGGGCACCCTCGACGATCCTGGTGCGGCCGTCGCGGCCGTTCTTGGCGGTCTTCACGTTCCAATGGTGGGGCAACAGAACCTTGTTCCGCAAACTCTCCGGGAAACGGTCCGGGCCGCGTCGATCCTACCGGCGGGGTGTCGTGCTCCGCACCCGCCCGCGTTCGGTCCGGGTCCCTTCAGCCGGGGATCCCGGCGGTCACCTCCACCGTGCCCGAGGAGGCGCGCATGGCCGCGTCCGGCCAGATCTTGCGGATCATCGCCAGCACCGTGCGGTTGTCCCCGAGGACGTCCATCCC
Organism: Streptosporangium sp. NPDC023615; assembly: GCF_040640155.1. Lineage (NCBI taxonomy): Bacteria > Bacillati > Actinomycetota > Actinomycetes > Streptosporangiales > Streptosporangiaceae > Streptosporangium > Streptosporangium sp. NPDC023615. The sequence continues at coordinate 177,124 of NZ_JBFABE010000004.1, read as the reverse complement.
CACCGTCGTGGCCCCCCTGTCCGCGGCACGGCGTATCAGCGCGCGGGCGAGGCGGGAGCCGAGCCCCATCCCCTGCCACTCGTCGCTCACCACCACGGCGATCTCGATGTCGGTCTCCTGTCCCCGGTAGCTCATCGCGTGGCCGACGAGCAGGTCCCCGTGCACGGCGAGCAGCGCGTCGCGCCGCTCGTCCACCGCGATGAGCGCGTCGACGAACCTCGCGGTGGGACGGTGCATCTCGGTGAAGAACCGCCGCATCCGCGTACGCGGGGACAGGCCCTCCAGGAAGCGGACGATCCGCTCCTCGTCCCCGGGCCGCGCGGCCCGGATCTCCACGGCCGCGCCCGGCACCGTCGTCACAGGTCCGGGCGGCACCGGGTCGCCGCCGGGGGCGAGACACGACGACACCTGCTGGGTTCGCATCATGGACTCAGATTCCCGTGAAGGTCTGGGTATGTCAAGTAGACTTAGCAACGTTGGAGGTGGCGCCATGGCGACCTACGATGCGCACATGAGCGAGGCGAGACCCGGCAACCTGCCCCTGAGGATGCAGAACTGCTCGATCGAACGCACCCTGGGCGTCGTCGGGGAGAAATGGACGTTCCTGGTGCTGCGCGAGGCGTTCGGCGGGGTGCGGCGCTTCGACGACATGCAGGTCGCCACCGGAGCCCCTCGTCAGGTGCTCAGCGCCCGGCTGTCCCGGCTGGTGGAGGAGGGGCTGCTGCGCAAGGTCCCCTACCGCGAGCCCGGCCAGCGCCGGCGCGACGAGTACCGGCTGACCAGGATGGGCCTGGACCTGTATCCGATCATGGTGGCCCTGATGCACTGGGGCGACCGCTACCTCAGCGGCGACGACGGCCCCCCGGTGCTCATCACCCACCGCGACTGCGGCGCCCCGGTCGAGCAGCACTTCCGCTGCGCCGAGGGACACGAGATCTCCGGCCCCCAGGAGGTCACCCCGCTGGCCGGTCCCGGGCTACGCCCCCTTCCGGTCCCCGGGGCCGGGCCCGGCACGACCACGGCGGGCGCGTCCACCGGGACCACGTTCACGGCGACCGCGTCCACCGCGTCCACCACGTCCGGCGCGTCCACCACGTCCGGCGCGTCCACCACGTCCGGCGCGCGCACGCCCGGAGCGACCGCCTCCGGGGAGGTCAGGCCCTCTCCGGCTCCGCATCCGCCGTCAGCGGTGCCCGCGCCTCCAGCCTCCGCAGGCAGTGCCGGAAGCTGAGGACCGAGACGAGCGCCGCGCCGCCGAGGAGCACCGCGACCGCCGAGGTGCGCACCAGCAGGTAGGTCTGCAGGCTCTGGCTGAGCAGCAACCACAGGCTCAGCACCGCGTTGAGCAACTGCGCGCACCCCCACAGCACCGACTGCCACACGAAGAAGCGCCGCATCCGCGGGTGCTCGGTCACGTGGTCGGGAAGCGGTACGAGGTCGGCCACCACCCGCCGGATCAACGGCCGCCGCAGCGGCGCGGTGAGCAGGAAGCCCATGCTCACGCAGAAGACCCCGAGACAGGGCTGCAGGAAGAACACGATGGGATTGCCGGTCGCCACGGTCAGCGCCACCCTCACGGTGATCGTGCCCGCGGCCAGCAGCAGCGTGCCCGGCGCCTCGTCGCCCCTGACCAGCCGCCAGGCGACCCCGCCGTACACCCAGGCCGCCGCCACGCCGAGCGCGACGCCGGGGCCGGTGAAGAGCAGCGCGACGTAGAAGACGAGAACGGGAAGGATCATGCTCTCGAACACCCTGGGAGCGGCATGCCGCAGCAGGGGGCCGATACGGGGAAGGACGAGCGGAGTCACGGGGGCGGACATGAGCACGGACATCAGGGGCGGACTCCGGAGGTGATGGAACGTCCCGGGGGAGATCTCACCCGACCGTATGTGATGTCCGGAGTGTCCGGCGAGTCTTTCCACGACATCAGACGATCCAGCGATTCCGGGCACACTACTACGCCCTACGGCACACCCGGCCGCCCCAAAGGCGCATGCGGAGGACAGGGCGGTGTCCGCGGTGCCTACCCTTGGGTGCGTGTACCGGTTCCTGCTGACTCCCCGATGGCTGGCTCTCCACGTGGTGGTGCTGCTGGTCATCCCCGCTTTCCTGCTCCTGGGCCAGTGGCAGTTCGGGCGCTTCGAGGAACGGTCCGCGAGCAGTGACCAGGTCACCACCAACCTCGCCGCCCCCCCTGTCCCCGTACGGGAGCTGACCTCCCCGGGCGGCACCGTCTCCCCCCGGGACCGCCACCGCGCCGTCACGGCCGCGGGAACGTACGACACGGGTGCGTCGCTCCTGGTCAGGCGGCGTACCCAGGACAGGATGGTCGGCTTCTACGTGCTGACCCCGCTGACCCTCGCGGACGGCACGGGCGTGCTGGTGAACCGGGGCTGGATCAAGGCGGGCGCCACGGCCGACTCCGTCCCCCCGGTGCCGCCGCCGCCCTCGGGTGAGGTGAATGTCACCGGCAGGTTACGTCTCTCCGAGACCGAGGAGAGCTCGGGCATCCGCGATCGGGCGGGCCTGCCCGCGGGCCAGGTGCTGCTGATCGACACCGCGGCCATCGGCCGCCGGCTGCCGTACCGGCTTCTGGGCGGGTACGTCGAGCTGACCGAGGAGTCGCCGGCGGCGGCCTCCGCGCCCGCGCCGGTCCCGGCACCGGACGTCGGAGGGGGAGGCGGGCTGAACCTGGCCTACAGCGTGCAGTGGTGGCTGTTCATCGGGATCGCGGTCGGCGGCTGGGCGATGCTGATCCGCAGGGAGGCCGCCGACCGCAGGGCGGCGGCCGCGTCGGCCTCCCCGACCGGCCCCGATCCCGGCCTCGATCCCGGCTCCGGTCCCGGCCACCCCGATCCTGCCCCCGACCCCGGCTCCGTGTCCGAGAGATCCCCTGTCCGATAGAAGTCCATCACCTCGGGAAAGCCCTTTCCGATGTAACGGTCCAGCCTCTTGCGGGTTAAGTGAATCCTCCATTCAATGAGTGGATCAACGATGGCCGAACCGCAGGGAGGTCTTCCCGTGAGAATCCGTGTGCGCGTGCTGGCGGTGGGAGTGGTCGCGACGGCCGCACTGGCGCTCACCGGCGGTGTGGCGTCCGCCGCACCGGCCGGCCGGACCGTCGCAGGCACGACCGCGAAGGCGATGGACTACTGGCAGTACCACGGCCACTACGGGACCCGTGACGAGTGCGTCGCCGTGGCCGCGGAGTACCTGTGGCCCCACAACCCCGGCGGGGCGGACGACTACCGGTGCCAGGCCAAGAGCGGCGGCTGGGACCTCTGGCTGATCTTCGCGACCTGATCGCGGCCGTCGCCACGCCGGACGATCACGCGTTGACCATCCCCACGCCGAACAGGATCGCCACCGCGATCGCGAACCCCCTCGTCCCGTCGATCCTCTCCGGTGCGGGCAGCACCTCGTGCGGCCCCCGCCACAGCGGGCGCGGCTCCAGCAGGACGTACAGCAGCGAGCCGCCGACGAGGAACATCCAGAACCAGGCCCAGCGGCTGGCGTGACGCGGGTCCGGCCGGGCGAGCATGAGCAGCCAGGTCAGCACCTCGGCGGCCACCGCCACCGGGGCGAAGGGCTCCCACCAGCGCGCGTAGGCGGGCGAGCCGACCAGGGCGCCGGCACCCCTGAACCCCTCGGTGCGCACGATCTCCACCGAGGGGTCGGCTGCGGCGCGCACCTGGGCCAGGAACGCCTCCTGGCGCTGCCGCAGGGCCTCGCGGTCCAGACGGGTGGTCCGGGGGTCCCAGACGTCGTCGGGCTGGTCGAAGCGCGCCTGGGTCCAGGAGAGCGGCCCGTGGGACCACGTCAGCGTCCCGTAGGCGGGCCAGTCGCGGTCGTAGACCACCCGGTCCACCCCGCCCGCCCGCAGGTCCGCGATGAGCTCCCCGGCCGGACGCAGGGGGGGAGCCTGGTTCAGGTGCACGACCACCGTGGAGAGGACGAGCACGAAGAGCAGCACCAGGCGCACCCCGAAGGGGATCTCCTCCCGTGCCGGAACCACCACGCGCATCCGCCGCCCCCGTCCCCGATACCCGCCGTTGAATAGGTTAGGGGGCGTGACCCGGCATATCGAGTTCGCGCGACTGCACAACTTCCGTGACGTGGGCGGTTACCTGACGGACGAGGGGCTCCAGGTGCGCTGGCGGCGGCTGTACCGGTCGGCCTCGCTGCACCTGCTCTCCGGCGAGGACCTCGACCGCTTCGAGGCGCTCGGCGTGCGTACCGTGATCGACCTGCGCCATCCCGAGGAGATCGATCGCCGTGGCCGCGCGCCGCACGGCCCGCGCTATCACAACCTCTCGGTCGAGCACCGCTTCTGGAACGTCCGGGACGACTACAGTCCCGAGGCCGGGGTCGCCAGGTTCTTCGCCGACCGCTACCTGGAGGTGTCCCGGGACGGGTGGGCCGAGCTCGCCGCCGCGCTCACGGTGATCGCCGACGCGGGCAACGCTCCCGTGGTGGTGCACTGCGCCGCGGGCAAGGACCGCACGGGGGTGCTCGTCGCGCTGGTCCTGCGGCTGCTGGGGGTGCCCGAGGAGGACGTGGTCACCGACTACGCGCTGACCGGGCTGGCCCGATCCCGCCAGGTCGCGTACTGGGAGAGGGAGCACCCGGGCGAGCCGCTGCCCTGGGAGGGGTACGGCGAGGCTCCCGCCGAGGCCATGCGCCTGTTCCTGGCGGAGCTGGGACCGGTGCGGGACTACTGCGCCCGGACCCTCGGAGTAAATGAAAGTGTCATGGCCGCCCTTAAAAGTCATCTTCTGGAAAATCCTGATATTCAGCGGTTCTCTGGGTAGGCGCGGACCAGGGCCCGCCACAGGCAGCACCCTCCGGTGGGCCCGCCCCCGAGGCTGCCGCCCTCCCCCTGCGGCGGTCTCGGGGTATGCCCGCCGGGTCTCGCGCGATGGACAGAGATACCAAGCGGAGACCTTGCCAGCTTGATGAGTGTTATTCGAGCGTCATACGGTTGACCGCGTGACTACGCCGCTGCTCCCCGACCCCGAGCCCAGGCGGCGGGACTATGTGATCATCTCAGCCGACGACCACCTGATCGAGCCGCCCGACATGTTCGACGACCGGCTGCCCGAGAAGTACGCCGAGCTCGCCCCCAAGGTGGTCGAGACCGACTCCGGCCACCAGGTCTGGCGCTACGGCGGGGTCACCTATCCCTGTGCCGGGCTCGACGTGGGCGCCGGCCTGCCCCGCGAGCAGTGGACGCTGGACCCGGTCCGGTTCGAGCACATGCGTCCCGGCTGCCATGACGTCGAGGCCCGGATCGAGGACATGGACCGCGCCGGCGTCTGGGCCGCGCTCTGCTTTCCCGGCATGCTCGCCGGGCAGGCCGGCATGGTCTTCGCCAAGACCCGCGACCAGGAGCTGGGCCTGTCGGTCATGCGCGCGTGGAACGACTGGCACGTGGACGTCTGGGCGGGCACCTACCCGGAGCGGATCATCGCCCTGCAGCTTCCCTGGCTGACCGACCCGGAGGTCGCCGCCAAGGAGATCAGGGACAACGCGGCACGCGGGTTCAAGGCGGTGCTCTTCCCGGAGTTCCCCACCCGGCTTCGCCTGCCGTCCATCCACGGCGACCACTGGGACCCGTTCTTCCAGGCCTGCGAGGAGACCGGCACCGTGGTCTGCCTGCACGCCGGCGCCGGTTCCTGGGCACCGGTCCCGTCACCGGACACCCCGATCGAGGCGATCACCACGCTGATGCCGACGAGCGCGATGTTCGCCTGCGCCGACTGGCTCTGGTCGGGCATCCCGCTGCGCTTCCCCGCCCTGCGGATCCTCATCGTCGAGGGGGGCGTGGGCTGGCTGCCGATGCTCGCGGAACGGGCCGACTACGCGCTCGACCACCCGGTCGCGGGCGAGGCCTCGTGGGAGGGCGGGCTCAAGCCCAGCGAGGTCCTGCGCAGGAACTTCTTCTTCGGCACGCTCAACGACCACGCGCTGTCCGGCGTACGGCTCGCCGTCGGGCTGGAGCACGTGCTGCTGGAGAGCGGCTACCCGCACTCCGACTCCACCTGGCCCGACACCCAGCAGGCCGTCGCGACGAACCTGGGCAGCCTGCCGCCCGCCGACATCGCCCGGGTGGCCTACGGCAACGCCGCCCGCCTGTTCGGCCACCCGCTGCCCTCGCGGGCCTGGCTCAGGATGGAGCAGCTGTGACCCGGCGGCCGGTCCGCTCGCGCTCCCAGTCGACGTAGCGCCCGCCCTCGCCGAGCAGGGAGCCCATCAGCCAGAGGAAGACCCCGAAGTCGTCGGCCACCCCGATGAGCAGGAAGAACTCCGGGATGACGTCCACCGGGGAGAGGATGTAGAGCACGCCCATGCCCATCATGGCCAGCTTGCCCTTGCTCATCCCCGGGTACTGCCCGTGCATCACCGCGCCGATCATCCTGGGCAGAGCCCTGAGCCGGTCGCCGAGCCCCGGGGAGCCCGGCTGCGACACACTCCGGTACGTCCGCCACGCCTGTGCCGCGCGCGCCGCCTTCACCATGGGAGCCTCCTTGGAAGCACGTTCGCCTGGCGGCGTACTACCCCGCCGTCTCACGATATAACGCGTGGTCCTCCCGGACGGTTCCCGGATCCCGCACCACCTGCCACGCTCCGGCGGGACGGTTCGCCGGGCCGATGCCGGGTGCGGGCACGCCGGGCCGACACCCGGTGCGGCTCCCGTCAGGCGGATGCCGGGTGCGGCTCCCGTCAGGCGGATGCCGGGTGCGTGAAGGGGCGTTCCGCCTCGATCTGGGCGGCCACCCGGACGAGCAGGTCCTCCCGACCGGCGGCGGCGACCAGCTGCACCCCCACGGGCAGGCCCTCCGCGGTGCGGTGCGACGGCAGCGAGATCGCGGGCTGCCCGGTCGCGTTGACCGGCGAGGTGAACGCCACCGCCCGGCTGGTACGACCCGGGACGGTGCTGACGTCGTCGGGCGGCAGCCAGCCCAGGCGGAACGGCGCCACCCCCAGCGAGGGGGTGAGCAACAGGTCGCAGGTCTCCCACCAGGCGGCCATCCGCCGCCGGAAGCCGTCGATCCAGTCGCGGGAGGCGAGGTAGTCCACCACCCCGAGCCTCCGGCCGGCCGCGCCCAGGATCCGGTTGCGCGTCTCCAGCTCGTCCAGTTCCACGGGCCTGCCGCGCCAGCGTCCGATCTCGTCCAGGTCGGCGGCCACGTGCGCGGTCACGACCGTGCCGAAGTGCCGGGCGAAGTCCCGCTCGGCGAGCGCGGGCGGCCCCCCGGGCTCGACGCGGTGACCGAGCGCCTCCAGCAGCCCGGCGGCCCCGGTGACCGCGGCCACCAGGTCCGCGTCGGGCGGGACGCTCCCGTCGGGGTGCGCGGCCAGGAAGCCGATCCGCAACCGCCCGGGGTCGGCGCCGACCTCCTCGGCGAGCGGGCGCCGCCAGGCAGGCGCGCCGTAGGGGTCGCCCGGCATCGTCCCGGCGACCACGTCGAGGGTCGCGGCGCTGTCCCTGACCGTGCGGCAGAGCAGCCCCGCGGCCGAGAAGCCGGCCCAGGGCTCGCCCGCCGACGGCCCGGAACTGACCCGGCCCCTGCTCGGCTTGAGGCCCACCAGCCCGCACATGCTCGCCGGGATGCGGATCGACCCGCCGCCGTCGCTGGCGGTGGCCACCGCGACCATGCCCGCCGCCACGGCGGCGGCGGACCCCCCGCTGGACCCCCCGCTGCTGTAGCGCGGGTCGTGGGGATTGCGGGTGGGGCCCGAGACCACCGGCTCGGTGGTGATCGCGGTGCCGAACTCCGGGGTGTTGGTCCTGCCCAGGACGACGAAGCCCGCCCGGCGCAGCTTGGCCACCGCGTGGCCGTCCCCGCGTGCCGTCATCCCCTCCAGGGTGCGTGAGCCCGCGCGGTAGGGCTCTCCGGCCATCGCCCAGCCCAGATCCTTCAGCAGCGTCGGCACTCCCGCGAAGGGGGCGCCGGGGGCGCCGGGCGCGACGTCGTCCGCCTCGGCCAGCGCCCGCTCGAACCTGCGGTGCACCACCGCGTTGACGACGCCGTCACGGGACTCGATCCGGGCGATCGCCGCCTCGGCGAGCTCCCTCGCCGAGATCTCTCCCTCCCGTACGGCGCGCGCCTGTCCGGTCGCGTCCAGCCTCAGCACCTCGTGCAACGCCTCACTCCTTCGCGGGGGCCAGGTCTCGTACGGCCTGCGCGATCGAGACCTCGCCGCCGGGGATGGGGGCGAGGACGGGGGTGTTCAGGCCGTTGCGCACATACTCCCGGATCCTGGCCCGGCAGGTGGCGGCGTCGCCGTGCACGATGAGATCGTCCACGACCTCGTCCGGGATGGCCTTGAGCGCCGCCTGGCGGTCACCGGCCGCCCAGGCCTCGTGCATCGGCCGCAGCACCTCGCCGCGTCCCAGCCAGTCGTGGAAGGCCGCGTACACCGGGACGGTCAGATAGCCGGCGAGCATCCGGCGCCCGAGCGCGCGCACCTTCTCCGCGTCCTCGCTGACGCACACGAACAGCCGGGCGATCAGCTCGGTGTCCGGGCCGATCTCGGCCCTGATCCTGGGCACGTCCTGCGGGGAGAGCCAGTTGGTGATCGCACCGTCGGCCTCCTCGGCGGCCAGGCGCAGCATCCGGGGGCGCAGCGCGGCCAGCACGATCCTCGGGGGGATCCGGGGCGCCCGCTCCAGCTTGAAGCCCTTGATCTCGAACGTCTCGTACCGCTCGGTGACCTTCTCGCCCGCCAGGGCGCTGCGCAGGAAGCGCAGGGTGTCCCTGGTCCTGGCGAAGGGCTTGACGAACTCCCCGGCGTTCCAGCGCTCCACGATGGCGGGGGAGGAGGCCCCGATCCCCAGCACGAAGCGTTCGGGGGCGAGGTCGGCGAGGGTGGCCGCGGACATGGCGAGCAGGCCGGGACCGCGGGTGGAGACCGGGACGATCGCGCTGCCGAGCCGCAGGCCGGGGGCCCATTCGGCGGCCATCGCCAGCGGCACGAAGCCGTCGACGCCGTTGACCTCGGCGGACCAGGCGTCGGTGTACCCCAGTTCGGGCAGCTCGCCGACCAGCTCCCTGGAGTCGGCCAGCGAACGGTCGTAGAAGGGAATCGTCATCCCCCAGCGTGGGCCCGTAACCATCGTGCCGCCTCCCTGTCCGTGGTCGCCGTTCCTAGAACGACGTTCTGCCGTAGCTTGTCGCACCCGTTCCGGGGGGCGTCAGCAGTGCGACCGTACCAACCGGACGGTATGACGCGCGACAGGGCCGGGGCGGACCATCCGTTTACCGTCCCATCACTGTCCGTATGATGTTAGAAACGGTACGTGATGAAGCATCGGCGGACGAACCAGCGACGAAGCCTGCTCAGCATGGCCGCTCTCGCGACCTGCGTGGCGGCCCCCCTGCTGGCCGGGGCGGCCCCCGTCTTCCCGACCTCGGCGCTCCCGGCCTCCGCCTCCCGGTCCGGAGACGGCGCGGCGCCACCCCGCCCCCAGGTCACCCGGTACGTCAGGAGGGTCCGGCATCCGGGAGAGGCCGGGCGGGCCGGGGAGCCGTTCGCGGCGTCCCCGTGGCCCGGAGGGCCGGCGCTCCCGGCCCCCGCCGCCGGCGACTCGACGAGACCGGGCACGGCGACCGGGACGAGGGGCGGGGCGAGGACCGGGGCGAGGTCGGGGGCGAAGCCCGCGACAGAGCCCGGGATGAGGCCCGGGACGAGACCCGGGACGAGGCCCGGGACGGAGCCCGGCCGGGAGCACCGGTCGCCGTGGAGGGCGGGACAGGGACCTGACCGGCGACCGGAGCACGGACCGGACCGGCGGCGGGAGCCTCGGCCGGGGCGCGGGGCGGGGCAGGGCGCGTCGACGGCGCCCGGGCGCGGGGCGGAAGCCGGTGCGGGGGTGACGGCGGCCCTTCCGGCGACGTCGCCGCGTACGGCCGGAGGATCCTCGCGCCCCGATCGCCGGACGACACCGTCGAAAGACCCCGTGAGCGGGCTCCTGAAAGGCCTGGCGGGCGCACCGGCGGCGAACGGACCGGGGCTGGGCGGCCTGATCGGAAGAGGTCGGACCGGGGCTGGGCAGGCGGGAAAGGACCCGGTCACGGGCGGACCGGTCACCAGCGGTCGGGCCGCCGGCGGACGGGTCGTGAGTGGTCGTGTCGCCGGCGGATCGGCCGACGCGGAGCCGGAACCCGAGGCCGGGAGGGGACCCGTCCTCGAGGTGGGCCTCGGCCTGAAGCCGGGCCTCGGCGTCAGACCGCGTCCCGGCTCCCTTCCGGACCCCGACCTCAAACCGGACCCCGACCTCAAACCGGACTCTGATCTCAAACCGGAGCCCGACCTCAAACCGGAAATCGGTCCGAAGCCAAAGCCCGAGCCGAAGCCGTGGCCCCCCACGGTGTCGCCGTCGCCCCCTTCCCCGTCGCCCCCTTCCCCGTCGCCCTCGCGGCCCTCCTCGCCCGAGCCGACCCCCTCCCGGCCCCGGCCGGCGCCACCCGCACCGCCGGCTCCGGTGTTCCCGCCCGCCCCGTTCCCGGTCGCTCCCGAGACTCCCGCCGCGCCTGAGCCGTCCAGGACCCGCACGCCCCGGCCGCCCGCCAGAACGCCTTCGCTGCCACCCCTGGTCCGGCAGCGGCTGGTGCTGGACCGTTACGCCACCCGACGCGAGGGCACCGACCGCACGGTGGTCCTCGTGGTCATGTTCACCGGCGTGATCTCGGTCACCGCCGTCGCCGCACTCAACGGCAGGAGCCACAGGTAGTCGTCGGGCCGGACCCGCCCGGGAGAACGTCACCCGCCGGGCGGTCCGTTCGGCCGAGCCCGCCGGGAGAGAACCTCCGGCGGGCTCCGAACCACCCGGACCACCCGGCCGCCCACCCTTCCGCAGCGGCCGGCCCTCCGAGGCGTCCGGCCCTCCGGCGCGGCCGGATCACCCGGCGTTTCCGGACCGCCACGGCACCCTCGCACCGCCCGGTGTTCCGGGGCTTCCCCGGTGTTCCGGGGTTTCCGGTGTGCCCGGGCGTCCGGCCCTTCCGGGGGTCTCCGGTCAGGGCTGGGACGGGAAACGGCCGTCGATGTGGTCGTACTCCCGCTGCGCGGCCTGGAACGCGTCGGGCCCGACGGCGCCGAGGCCGCTGAACGGGTGACTGATCAGCGTGATGAAGCACACGCCGATCACGACCACGCTCACCCGCACCAGATCGCCGATCATCGAAGACCTCGTGGGCCGTATCCCGTGCGTCCAGGGCAGGATGATCACTAACAGGCCGGAAACGATCATGGAGATCACGAAGATGCTCTCCAGGCCGGTGCTCGCGTCGTCGCCCCTGATGATCCGGGCGTGCGAGATCTCGGAGACCCTGTCGAGCGCGTTCTGCTGGAGGTTCCTGGCCTCGTCGCCGACCGGGCGGAGCCGGAGCAGCGTGGTCCGCGCGTCGGCGAGCGTCTGCCCGGGGATGGGGGACATGGTCTTTCCGGCCATGAGCGGCCAGTCGAGATCGATGCTCTGCGCGGTGTACTGCCGTATCTGGCTCCTGACGGGCGCGGCCTCGGGGACGGGCGCCACGGCCCAGTACATCTCGGTGAGGCTCTCGGCCTCGGCCTGGACGTCCACCTCCGTGACCGAGAGGTTGTCCCGGCACAGGACGGCCGCGTAGGCCAGCACCAGCAGATAGACGGCGAGGGCGATGTTGGCGGAGAAGTCCACCGACGACGAGCCGTGGGCGCCCTCCTCCCGTCCCTTTCTCCTCAGAACACGGAACGCGATCAGCGTGATCGCGACGGACAACACCACCAGCACGGCTACCCAGCCCATGGGACTCCTTTGAACCCGTCATCGAACCGACCACTCAGGGTAATCAGTTGGATACGGATATTCCTGGAGTTCTCCCAGGAAACATCGGGAAACCCGGAGGACGCTGCGGCCCTCGGTACCTGCGCCGCGTCCGGAACGGTGCCCCAGGGACGAGAACTCCGCGCGCGTGGCGCTCGTCCGGGCCCGTCCGAAGCCGGCCGGTGTCGAGGGCGCGAGGTCTCCGGGGGCGCGGCCTCCGGGCGCGCGGCCTCCGGGCGCGCGGCTCCACGAGACGGCCCGAGCCGGGAATCCCTCCCTTCAGGGAGGGGAGCGGTCAATCGCGAAGTTCGTGGACCCCCGCGATGAAGTCACGCGCGACACCGCGCAGGCCGGGCAGGTGCGAGAGCCCGACCAGGCGGTCGACCAGCGGCACGGTGAGCTCTATGAAGCGGTACGTCCGCCGGCATCCCTCCGAATGGTCGTGCACCCAGAACAGCACGACGCCCATCGACATGAGCCAGAGCAGCTCGGGCAACTCGGCCCTGAGCTCGGCGTCGATACGGTCGGAGGAGCCCTCCACGACCCGCCGGTAGATCCCGATCGAGGCGTCCCGGGAGGGCGAGGACTCGGCGCTGAACGGATTGAGCGGGTTGCCCGGCTCGGCGGCGTGCTTGAAGAACTTCACCGCGAACTCGTGGTACGGCTCCGACACCCGCACCCACTCCCGCAGCACCCCTTCCAGCCGCGCGGCGAACCGGCGCTCGGTGGCCAGGAGCTTCTCGCACGCGGCCTCGTGCTCGGTCTGCGCCCGGTCGTAGTACGACTGGACCAGGATCTCCTTGGAGGCGAAGTAGTAGTAGGCGTTGCCCACGGACACTCCGGCCTCGGCGGCGATGGCCCGCATCGTGGTCGCCTCGTACCCGCGCTCGCGAAAGAGCCGCAGGGCCGTCTCCACGATGACCTCACGGGTCCTGTCTGATCCACGGGTTCTCGGGGTCGGCTCGGTCATAGGGCACTTGTCACCTGTCGATCAAAGCTGGGAGACGGGCTCGGCTGATCTCTCCCTGGGACGAACCCTAGGTCATCCGTCCTGTGCCACCCGGGAGAAGCCCTTGTGAACGACCCTAAGCGCGCCACATCGACCCCGCCACTGATATCGGTGATTGCCGTCAATCCCCCGTACCTTCCGCCCCACGCCGGTAACGCGCCACAGCTCCGAGCCCCGGCTCAGCCGGCCCCGGGATCCGCCCGGACCGCCGGGCACCGGGACCGCCCTTCACTTCTACCGCTCCGCGCCCGGATATGGGGCGGCGCGCTCGGAGCCGCCGGGAGCGCGTGCCGTCCGGTGGACACGAGCGTGCCGGGCATCGCACCGTCTACGGTCCCATCAGGTCATCAACCCGCACGATGATCGCCATTACCGGGCAAAATTCGCGCTTCGGGAGGGATCATCCGGCTTCGGAAGTGGGATTGATCCATTTGGTGGAAGGGCTCCCGCGACAAGGGATACATAAATGGGGATACGTCCCTGTAGACGGCGGGCTACCCGGTTCATCACGGGAACAGTGCTCGCTCTGCAGATAGCCTTCATCGCGTCGACCCCCGACGCGGACGCGGAGAGCCGGTACGGACCGGGCACCACCATGCCCCGAGGCCGCCCGGCCGTGCCCGTCACGACGGGCACCGGCGGGCCGGTGGCCATCGCGCCGTACGCGGCCTTCCCGCGGAAGGCCACCCGGCACCGGCTATCGGAACTGTACCTCCAGGCGGCCGCCCCGCACGAAGGACAGCGGGGAGCGACCGCGTCCCTCCTCGCGGCCCCCCGGACACCGGCACGAAACCGCCGGGCCCGGCCGGGCGGGCCGGGTGAACCGGACCGGCCGGGTGAACCGAACGGGCGGAACAAACCGCACAGACCGGAAACGTCGGGAGAGTCCGGAGCCTCGGCCACGGCGGACGGGACCGGAGGCGGCGGGACCGCACCGCGTACGCGCACCGGGACACCGGAGTCCTCGTCGCCGGAGCGGAAGGTCGCCCCGGCCGCGAAGACCGTACCGCCCGGACGGACGGCTCCGGACACCACCTCGCGTGAACGCAAGCCCCCTGCCGCCCCGGCGGGCGAACGCACGACGACCACCGCCGCACCGCACGGACGGACGGCCACCGCCACGACCGCGACACGTACGCGGGCGGCCCCCGCGGTGTCACGTACGCGGACGGCCCCCGCGGTCCGGAAGGGCGGGACGGCGGAACAGGGCGTGGCCCGTGCCCCCGGAACCGCTCCCGCGGCGGCCCGGCAGGCCGAGGTGCCCCGGGTCCCGAGGGGCGGATCGGCGGCGGCCCCGCCTCCCGCGGTGAGGGAACGGACGCCCTCCACCGCCGGAGAGGCCGTTGCGAAGACGGCCGGGAAAGCCGTTGCGAAGACGGCCGAAAAGGTCACCGGAGAAGCCGCCGGGAAGGCGGCCGGGAAGACCGCCGGGAGAACGACCGGCAAGACCGTCGGGAAGGTCGCGGGGGGGACGGCCGCTGAGGTCGCGGGGAAGACGGCAGGGAAGGCCGCCGAGGCTCAGCCCTCCCAGGCGCGGCAGGCCCTCCGGCAGGGGCCCCTGCGGCTCCAGCAGGTCGACGCCGAGCGGCTTCTGCGCGAGGCCGGCCTGCGCGTGACCTCCTCCGGCGGGTGTTCGAACCGCCAGGGACGCACCTGCACCTCTTTGCAGGCGGTGCGGAGCGGCACCATCTCCAGCGCCATCGATCTGAAGCGCCGTAGCGGCTGCCGCCTGGTGGTCACCGGCGGTACCGAGGTGGGACACGCCCCGGGGCCCTACAGCCACTTCGCCGGCTACAAGCTCGACATCAAACCCAACCGGTGCATCAACCGGTACATCACCAAGAACCACCCGTCACAGGGGGTCCGGGGCGACCGGGCCCGCCTGTACGGGGCCGATGGAACGTCAGGACCTCTCTACGCCCGCGAGGCGGACCACTGGGACATCCTCTTCCGCTGACCCGTGAGAAGTGCCCGGCCCGTGCGGAGCCGGCCCCTGCGGCGGCACCGGGTGCCGCCGCACGGGCCGAGGGTCACGCGAACTCGGCCGCGACCAGCTCGGCGATCTCCGCCGCGTTCAGGGCGGCGCCCTTGCGGAGGTTGTCGCCGCAGACGAACAGGTCGAGCGTGTTGGGGAAGTCGAGCGCCTGGCGGATCCGGCCCACGTAGGTGGGGTCGGTCCCGACCACGTCCGCCGGGGTCGGGAAGACGCCGTTCGCCGGGTCGTCCATCACGACCACGGTCGGGGCGGCCTCCAGGATCCGGTGGGCGTCGGCCACCGTGACCTCGCGCTCGAAGGTCGCGTGCACGGCCAGCGAGTGGGTGGTGATCACGGGGACCCGGACGCAGGTCGCCGAGACCTTCAGGTCGTCGATCCCGAGGATCTTCCGCGACTCGTTGCGGAGCTTGAGCTCCTCCGACGCCCAGCCGTCGTCCTTGAGCGAGCCCGCCCACGGCACCACGTTGAACGCCACCGGCGCCGGGAAGGGCGACTCGCCGTCCCCCAGCCTGTTCTGCAGGGCCTTGCGCACGTCCCCGGCGCTCTGCCCGATCGTCCGGTCGCCCGCCAGGGCCTCGACCTCGTCGTAGAGACGGGCCGAGCCGGCCACGCCGGCGCCGGAGACCGCCTGGTAGGAGGCGACGACCAGCGCGTTCAGGCCGTACACCTCGTGCAGGGCGCCCATCGCGGCCATCATCGACAGGGTCGTGCAGTTGGGGGTGGAGATGATGCCCAGGGGCCGCGTCCGGGCCGCCTCCGGGTTGACCTCCGGCACCACCAGGGGGACCTCGGGATTCATCCGGAACGTGCCGGACTTGTCGATGACGACGGCGCCGCGACCCGCGGCGATCGGCACCCACGTCGCGGAGACCTCGTCCGGCACGTCGAAGATCGCGATGTCGACGCCGTCGAAGACCTCGGGGGTCAGCTCCTGGACGACGACGTCCTCGCCGCGCACCGGCAGGACCTTGCCGGCCGAGCGGGCGGACGCGACGAGCCTGATCTCGCCGTACACGTCGTCGCGGCCGGAGATGATGTCGCGCATCACGGTGCCGACGGCGCCGGTGGCGCCGATCAGAGCGAGGGTCGGCTTACGGCTCATCGCCCGGTACCTCCGTAGATAACGGCTTCCACCTGGTCGGCGTCGAGGTCGAACGCGCGGTGCGCGGCGCTGACCGCCGTGTCCACCTCGTCCTGCCCGACGATCACCGAGATGCGGATCTCCGAGGTGGAGATCATCTCGATGTTCACCCCCGCGTCGGCGAGGGCCGCGAAGAACGTCGCGGTGACGCCGGGGTGCGAGCGCATGCCCGCGCCGATCAGCGAGACCTTGCCGATCTGGTCGTCGAAGAGCAGCGACTCGAAGCCGATGCGCTCCTGGATCTTCTTCAGCGCGGTGAGCGCGGCCGAGCCGTCGCTGGTGGGCAGCGTGAAGGAGATGTCCGTACGGCCGGTCGTGGCCGCCGACACGTTCTGCACGATCATGTCGATGTTGATCTCGGCGTCGGCGAGCGTTTTGAAGATCGTCGCAGCCTCACCGACCTTGTCGGGCACCCCGACAACAGTGATCTTGGCCTCGCTCCGGTCGTGCGCGACGCCGGAGATGATCGGCTGCTCCATCTCTTTTCCTTCGCTGTCGGGGTCGGAGACGACCCACGTGCCTTCCTTGGTGCTGAACGAGCTTCTGACGTGGATCGGCAGGCCGAACCGGCGGGCGTACTCGACGCAGCGCAGGTGGAGGATCTTCGCCCCGCAGGCCGCCATCTCCATCATCTCGTCGTAGGAGATGCGGGGGATCTTACGGGCGGCCGGGACGATGCGCGGGTCGGCGGTGAAGACGCCGTCCACGTCGGTGTAGATCTCGCACACGTCGGCGTCCAGGGCGGCGGCCAGCGCGACCGCGGTGGTGTCCGAGCCGCCCCGGCCGAGGGTGGTGATGTCCTTGGTGTCCTGGGAGACGCCCTGGAACCCGGCCACGATGGCGATCTGGCCGTTGTCGAGCGCCCCCCGGATCCGGCCGGGCGTCACGTCGATGATGCGCGCGCGGCCGTGCGAGGAGTCGGTGATCACGCCGGCCTGGGACCCGGTGAAGGAACGGGCCTCCTGGCCGAGGTTGGCGATCGCCATCGCCAGCAGGGCCATCGAGATGCGCTCTCCCGAGGTGAGCAGCATGTCGAGCTCGCGGCCCGGGGGCAGCGGTGAGACCTGCTGGGCGAGGTCGAGCAGTTCGTCCGTGGTGTCGCCCATGGCAGAGACGATCACCACGACGTCGTTGCCGGCTTTTTTCGTCGCGACGATCCGCTGCGCGACCCGCTTGATGCAGGACGCGTCGGCGACGGACGAACCACCGTACTTCTGAACGACGAGCGCCACGAGATGTCTCCGAAGCAATCTAGGGCTGTGGAGCTCACAGTCTACTGGCGCCCTACCGGGGGGCCCGTGATTTAGCCCAGCATGTGGACGATCACACGGTTGTGCGCTCCTCGGCCACGTCCAGACGGGTATGAGCGACAAGCGCCTGAAGCGCCCGCATCGCCGCCCCGGCGTGGTTGCCCCAGGTGTTGAAGTAGGAGTACTGCCACCACCACAGGGCCTCCAGCGGCCGGCCGGCCTTGTAGTGCCGCAGGCCGTGCAGGAGGTCGGCCGCCACCGCCGTCAGGTCGTCGGAGAGGCGGTAGGGGGTGACCACGGTGTCCTTGTACGGGTCGAAGACCTCGGCGTAGTCGTCGACCGGCCCCAGCCGCTCGGCGAGCGCCGTGCGGACGGCGTCGACGTCCGGGTCCTCGCCCAGGTGCGGCTCCCAGTTGCCCGACAGGATGACGTCCCGGCTCGCCCCGAGCTGTGCCCCGGCCGAGCAGACCTGCCCCACCTCGACCAGCAGCAGCGACAGGATGGCGTCACCGCCCTCGCCGCCCGCCAGGCGGGTCAGGCCGTCGATGTAGTTCTCCGCGTGCTCCGCGATCCGCTCCGCGAGAGCGCTCCAGGGGTCGTCAGACATCCAGGAGCCTCCTTCCTTCGAACGCGCGGCCCAAGGTGACCTCGTCGGCGTACTCGAGGTCACCGCCTACCGGCAGACCGCTGGCCAGTCGTGTCACTTTCAGTCCCATCGGCTTGACCAGACGGGCGAGGTAGGTGGCCGTCGCCTCCCCCTCCAGGTTCGGATCGGTGGCGAGGATCAGCTCGGTGACCTGGCCGTCCGCCAGGCGGGTCATGAGGTCCCGGATGTTCAGGTCGTCGGGGCCGATGCCGTCGATCGGGCTGATCGCCCCGCCGAGCACGTGGTAGCGACCCCGGAACTCGCGGGTCTTCTCGATCGCCACCACGTCCTTGGACTCCTCGACGACGCAGATCACGTGGAGATCGCGCCTGGTGTCGCGGCAGATCCGGCACTCCTCCTCGGCCGCGACGTTGCCGCAGACCCGGCAGAAGCGGACCTTGTCCTTGACCTCGAGCAGGGCGTGCGCGAGCCGCTTCACGTCGGCCGGCTCCGCGGCCAGCAGGTGGAACGCGATGCGCTGCGCGCTCTTGGGACCGACGCCCGGCAGCATGCCGAGCTCGTCGATCAGGTTCTGGACGACCCCCTCGTACATGACCTAGAACCCGGGAAGCTGGCCGAGCCCGCTCCCGCCGCCCAGCCCCTGAGCCAGGGGACCGAGCTTCTCCTGCTGAAGGTCGGCCGCGGCGCGCACGGCGTCCCGGATCGCGGCGATGACCAGGTCGGCGATGGTCTCGGCCGTCTCCTGCGGATCGCCGGGGTCGACGGCCTCGGGGCTGATCTTGAGTTCGAGCAGCTCGCCCCCGCCGTTGACGGTGGCCACGACCAGGCCACCGCCCGCGGTCCCCTGGACCTCCGCGTCGTTCAACTCCTGCTGGGCGCTCACAAGCTGCTGCTGCATGAGCTGTGCCTGCTCCAGCAGCTGCTGCAGGTTGACATCCCCTGGGTTCACCGTGGTGTGCTCCTCGTCCGTGGCATCGGTCGTCACGAGCCTACGGGGTCCGGGCCGGGTGTTGCACTGGAGCCCGCACGCCTGCCCGGGGAACGGGACTTAAACCCCTGCCGGGCCCCGGTCCCCCCTCCAGACGCCCGGGACCCGACATCGCACGCGCCGGAGCGGCCGCACACGGCGGCGTGCCGTCAGAAGGTAACCCGGCGCACGTTGCACACACGTTGCGATCGTTCACTCACCCTTCGCACGCCCGGTTCGGCCGAACCGGTTGCGGGCGGGTGCCCGAGCGCCGATGCTTCGGCCATCGGCTTGTCCCGAGGGGGGCCATCGGTTTGTTCCAGGGGGATACGTGGGCGACGGCCATCTGAGAGCTGTCCAGAGGGCCGATCCCGACTCCTACGCGCTGCGGTTGCGGCGCCTGCACGAGGCGGCGGTCGGCGGACCGTCCGCGGTCGGCGGACCGTCCGCGGGCGAGGGGGCGGTACGGCGGCGAGAGCGGGAACCGGAGGGGGCGGGCGGCGTGGCGGGTGATCGGCCCAGGGGGGTCATCTCCGCCTCCTGGCGGCGCTGTCTGGCGGCCGGCGTCGACCCCGAGGCCGGGTCGGCACCCCCCGCCTTCGCGGGCGAGGACATCCGGGAGGTGCGTTCCGCCCATCCGATGAGCAGGCTGCTGCCGGTCATCACCGAGACCCTCCTGGAGGCCGTCGAGGCCGACGACCAGATCCTGCTCGTCACCGACGCCGCCGGCAGGGTGCTCTGGCGCGACGGGAGCCACCGGGCGATGGGACACGCCGACGAGGTGGGGCTGGCCGACGGCTTCGACTGGAGCGAGGCCGCGATCGGCACCAACGGCCCGGGCACCGCGCTCGCGTCCCGGCGTCCCCTCTACGTCTTCTCGGCCGAGCACCTGGTCAGGGCGCTGCACGTCTGGTCCTGCTCGGCCGCGCCGATCGTCGACCCCGACAGCGGCGAACCGCTGGGCTGCGTCGACGTCAGCGCCATGACGCGGATCATGAGCCCGGCGAGCGTCGCCCTCGTCGAGGCCGCCGCCCGGCTGGCCGAGGACCGCCTCACGCTGCACATGCTCGAACGCGACCAGCGGTTCAGGCACCGTCACGAGGGGCGGCTGAGCGCGTTGCGCGGCGAGCCCGGGGCACTGGTCACCACGACCGGGCGGATCGTCGCCGGTGACGACGCGCTGCGCTGGGCGGGCCGTCGCGTCCCGCTGCCGGAGACGGGTGACCGGGTGCTGCTGCCCGACGGGCGTGGCGCCTTCCTGGAGGCGCTCGGCGAGGACGGCTTCCTGCTGCGCCTGGTGGGCCGGGCGCGCGCTCCCGTGCTCACCCTGTCCTTCCTCGGCGCCGACCATCCCTCGGCGTACCTGGACGGGGCGCGCCTGCCGCTCTCCCCGCGCCACGCCGAGATCCTCGCGATGCTCGCCCTCAACCCCGGGGGGATGACGGCCGCCCAGCTCTCCTTCCACCTGTACGGCGACGCCGGGAACCCGGTGACCGTCCGCGCCGAGATCCACCGGCTCCGGGCGCGGCTCAGAGGCGCCGTCGCGACCCGGCCCTACCGCCTGACCTGCGCGGTCGAGGCGGATTTCGTGGAGCTCAAGCGGTTGCTCACGGCCGGCGAGACCGTCGCGGTCGCGCGCGCCTACCGCGGCCCCCTGCTGCCGCGCTCGGAGGCGCCCGCGCTGCGCCGTGAACGCGAGGAGCTGGAGGGTCAGGTACGGGCCCGCCTGCTGTGCCGGGACGATCCCGAGGCCCTGTGGGCGTACGCCGGGACCGAACACGGCAGGCACGACGTCCAGGTCCTGGAGCGCCTCGTCGCCGTGCTGCCCCGCCACGACCATCGCGCGGTGGCCGCCCGGGTCCGCATCGGCGACGCGGACCCGCCCTGACGTCGGCCCGCCCGGCGCTGGGAACGCGGCTGCCGGCCCCGCCGGGTCCGGCGCCGCGTTCCGGGACGTCAGGTGTGGTCGATCTCCTCGATGATCTGACCGCCGAGCTCGCGCTGGATGAGGGCCATGCCGCTGAGCGCGTCGACGTCGGCGTCCGCGTCGTTCAGCGGGTCGACCTCGTCGGCGTCGGGGGCGGCGCCACGCGAGGCACGACCGGGAACGGCGTCCGGCCAGGCGGCGGCCTTGGCACCGTTCCTGGCCGGCGCCCTGGGGCCGGTCTGCGCCGCCGCCTTGGCGGCCGAACGGGCGGCGGCCAGCCCGGGACTCGGCGGGGGAGGCGAACCGGGATCCTCCGGCATCGGCTCGTCCGGCCAGGACTCGTCCGTGGGGGGAGAGACCGGCCGGGCGGACGTCCCCCTTCCCGCCGCGGGTGCGGGCGGTGCCGCCGGGGACGCCGCGGAGGCGGCCGGGGGACCGGGAACGGTGGAGGCAGGAGCGGCGGGGGTGGCGGGGGTGGCGGGGGTGGGGTCACGTGGCGGTGCCTGCGGCACCTGCGACGTCTGGGGTGTCGAGGGCCGGGACGCGGGCTCCTGGGGCGCGGCGGGCTGGGGGCCGGCCGGCCGGCGCGGAGCCGGGGACCGTCCCCCGGCCGACGGGGCCGGACCGCCGCCGACGACGGCCTCGACCCTCCACGTACCGCCGAGGACCTCCTGGAGGACCTCGGCGACGACCGCGTCCTTGCCTCCGCCGGTGAAGTTCCTCATGGCGCCGACCTGGGCGAACCCCAGGGTGACGATGTTGCCCTCGACCCCGGCGATCTGGGCGTTGGTGTTGACGTTGGCCCACACGACGATGCTGCGCCGTTTGAGCGCGGCGAGCACCTGGGGCCACGCCTGCTGCACCGTTCCCGCACCGGGGTCCGCCGCACCGGCGCCGGGGACCGAGCCACCGGTGGCGGGCGGCGCGTCCCCGCCGGGGGGGACGCCCGTCACCGGGCCGGCGGGGTGCCGGCCGGGAGACCCGGCCTGCCGCTCCTGGCCGGGCGCGCCGGGCCTGACCGCCTCGGGCCAGTCGTCGTCGCGGACGGCGGCCCCCTCGGCGGAGGCGGGCGCCGTCCCGGCGGCCTGGTCGCGCGGGACGGCCGGAGGCGCCGCGGAAGCCGCGGGAGCCGCGGGAGCCGCGGACGGCTGCGCCTGGGACGGCGGCGCCTGGACCGCTGGAGTCGGTGCCACGGGCGTGGCCCGCGAAGCCGCGGGCGCGGGGGACCGGGGGGGCGCGGGGGCGGCGATCCCGCCCTGTTCCAGCCGTTCCAGGCGGGTGAGCAGCGCGGCCTCGCCCTGGGCCGCTCCGGGGAGCAGGATCCTGGCGCACATGAGTTCGAGCAGCAGCCGGGGCGAGGCGGCCCCGCGCATCTCGGTCAGGCCCGCGTTGAGGATCTCCGCGGCGCGGGTCAGCTCGGCCGGGCCCATCGAGGCCGCCTGCGTCTGGAGGCGTTCCAGCTCGTCGGCGGGCCTGTCGAGCAGCCCGCTGCCGGCCGCCTCGGGCACGTTGGCCAGGATCACCAGGTCGCGGAAGCGCTCCAGCAGATCCATGGCGAAGCGGCGTGGGTCGTGGCCGCCCTCGATCACCCGGTTCACCACCTGGAACGCCTGGGCGCCGTCCCGGGCGGCGAAGGCCTCGACCGCCTCGTCGAGCAGGTCGCCGTCGGTGTAGCCGAGCAGCGAGACCGCGCCCGCGTAGGTGATGCCCGCCTCGCCGGAACCGGCGTAGAGCTGGTCGAGGATCGACAGCGAGTCGCGGGCCGAACCCGCGCCGGCCCGCACCACCAGCGGGAGCGCGGCGGGCTCGAAGGCGACCTTCTCGGAGGTGAGGATCTCCTCCATGAGCGCGCGCAGCGCGGCCGGCGGGATCAGCCGGAACGGGTAGTGGTGGGTCCGGGACTTGATCGTCCCGATGACCTTCTCCGGCTCTGTGGTCGCGAAGACGAACTTCAGGTGCGGCGGGGGTTCCTCGACGAGCTTGAGCAGCGCGTTGAAACCCTCCCGGGTCACCATGTGCGCCTCGTCGATGATGTAGATCTTGAAACGTGACGACACCGGGGCGAAGAAGGCCCGCTCGCGCAGGTCGCGCGCGTCGTCCACGCCTCCGTGCGAGGCGGCGTCGATCTCGATGACGTCGAGGTGGCCGGGGCCGGTGGGGGCCAGGGCCACGCAGGACTCGCACTGCCCGCAGGGGTCGGGGGTCGGGCCCTTCTCGCAGTTCAGCGAACGGGCGAGAATGCGCGCGCTGGACGTCTTGCCGCACCCGCGGGGTCCGCTGAACAGGTAGGCGTGGTTGATCCGCCCGCTGCGCAGAGCCTGGCGCAGCGGCTCGGTGACGTGTTCCTGGCCCTTGACCTCGGCGAAGGTCCCGGGCCGGTACTTGCGGTACAGCGCAAGACTCATGCGGCGATCCCACCTGCGAGGGGCCTGTAAACGAAGAGACCCCTCGCACACCCGCCAGAGCCCGCTTATCCTTGCTGCCTTCCGGCCCTGGGGAGGTTCACAGGATGACGCCGCGCGAGGGGTCGGCCCCCAGTCTAACCTCAGATTCGAGTGGTCGGTGTCGGAAATCAGTGGTCCGCGCACTTCGAAAGTTGGGTAAGCTTCTCGACGGAGGATTCGCCTAGTTGGCCTAGGGCGCACGCTTGGAAAGCGTGTTGGGGGCAACCCCTCAGGAGTTCGAATCTCCTATCCTCCGCCACGGTTACCAGCCGTAACGCGAAAGCCCGCTCCGTCCCGGAGCGGGCTTTCGCGCGTCCGGGGCTCGTCGCGAACCCCTGTGCGCGAGGTCCGGCCCGGTTCCCGGGCCGCGGTTCGGGTCCCGGCCCGGGTCGTGGTCCGGGTCGTGGTCCGGGTCCCGGTGCGGCGCAGATGCCCCCGCGCGGTCGACTCAGGGTGTCCTCGGCCCTGAGCGGGCCGTCCTCGACCACGAGATCCCGGCCCTCGATCGTCCATCGACCACATGACGTCGCGATCGTGTCGTGCCGCCCCTCTCGCCGTCTCGCGCCGGGCGGTGCGGTCAGGGCGACGCTCCGGTGCGCCTCCGGATCCGGGCCACCTCGCCGCGGGCTCGGCGTACCGAATTATGTGGCTTTAGGGACTAAAGCCTACAAAAGGGTACGTAACACACCAGCTCACTCGCTCCCTGTCCGGCATGTCAGGTCCTTCTCGGGGCAGGGGAAGCGCCCCAAGCGGATCGAAGGGACGTCGGGCGATGGATTTCAAGGATGGCGCCCAGCTGGACAGCTCACAGGTCGAGAGTCGCGGCCGGGGCAGGATTCCCGGCGGCGGCCTGGCCGTCGGCGGAGGCGCGGCCGGCATCATCGCGCTCATCGTGGCACTGGTGTTCGGGGTCGACCTCGGAGGCGTCACCGGCGGCGGTGGCGGCGAACCCGCGGCCGTGGGCCCGAGTTCCGACCTCTCCGCCCAGTGCAAGACCGGGCAGGACGCCGACCAGAACGAGGAGTGCCGGGTGGTCGGCGTGGTCAACAGCATCCAGGAGTACTGGCCCAAGGCGATCCAGGGGTACGAACCGGCCAAGACCGTCATGTTCTCCGGACAGGTGAGCACCGCCTGCGGTGACGCCGACTCCGCGGTCGGGCCCTTCTACTGCCCGGCTGACCGCCAGGTCTACCTCGACCTCAGCTTCTTCAAGGAGCTGGAGAGCAAGTTCGGCGCGAAGGGCGGCCCGTTCGCCCAGGCGTACGTCATCGGGCACGAGTACGGCCACCACGTGCAGAACCTGCTCGGCACGAACGCCAAGGCCCAGCGGGGCGACCAGCAGGGGCCGGAGAGCGCCTCGGTCCGGCTGGAGCTGCAGGCGGACTGCTACGCGGGAGCCTGGGCCAAGAACGCCTACGAGACCGGCCTGTTCGAGAAGCCGTTCACGAAGACGGACATCGAGGAGGCGCTGAGCGCCGCGTCGGCCGTGGGCGACGACAGCATCCAGCAGCGCACCCAGGGCCGGGTGAACCCCGAGGGTTTCACCCACGGGACCTCGGCGCAGCGCGTCAAGTGGTTCACCACCGGCTACGAGACTGGAAAGCCCGCCCAGTGTGACACCTTCGCCGGCTCGATCTGATCCCGGCGGCCCGGCCGGCCGGGCCGCCGCCCCGGCCGGGCCCCGCGACCGACTCCCGACTCCCGAATCTCCGGGCTCCGGGCTCAGCGTGCCAGGCGGTTCACCCGCCGTCACGGGAGCACGGGCCCGGCCGGGGACCGGAGCGTCACCGGGGACCCCTCCGAGCTGGGACGGGACGGGTGACCGGGCGAACGGCGGGATTCTCTCCTAAACTACGTACTGTGATCTTCAAGCTGATCGGCGATGAACGGCCCTATCCCGCGCACGGCCTCTCGCACCGCGAGTGGGCGCAGATACCGCCCCGGCAGGTCCGGCTCGACACGTTGATCACCACGAAAGCGGTGCTCGACCTGCACTCCCTGCTCGCCAAGGACTCCACGTTCTACGGCGACCTGTTCCCGCACGTGGTGCAGTGGCGCGGCGAACTGTACCTGGAGGACGGCCTGCACCGCGCCCTGCGCTCGGCCCTGCACCAGCGCTCGGTCCTGCACGCGCGGGTCCTGGAAATGCCCGAGCAGGGCTGACCGCCCACCCCGTACCGAAGACCGGGGCCCAGGACCCGCTCCCGTTCCGCTACCCGCGGCCGATCCGGTGCAGTGTCCAGTACGCGTCGTGCCACCGGGGCTCGTCCAGCGCCCCCCGCGCGTCGATCACGACCCGCTCGGCCACGGCGGCACCGACCGCCACGGGGTCGACGGCGCGGAACTCCGGCCAGGCCGTCACGACCACCAGCGCGTCCGCCCCGGCCGCGGCCTCCAGGGCGTCACCGGCGTAGCCGATCTCAGGGTGGGCGGCCCTGGCGTTGTCCAGCGCCATCGGGTCGTAGACGGTGACCACCGCCCCCTGGGCGTGCAGGCGGACGGCGACGTCGAGCGCGGGCGAGTCACGGATGTCGTCGGTGCCGACCTTGAAGGCGGCCCCCCACAGCGTCACGTTCTTCCCGGACAGGTCTCCGCCGCACGCCTTGCGGACGGCCTCGACGACCCGCTGCCGCCGTCCCGCGTTGATCCGGTCGACGGTGGTCAGCAGGCCCACGGCCGATTCCGCGCCGAGCTGTCCCGCGCGGGCGGCGAAGGCGCGGGTGTCCTTCGGCAGGCACCCCCCGCCGTACCCGATGCCGGCGTCCAGGAAGGCGCGGCCGATCCGCGGGTCCAGCCCGATCGCGTCGGCGAGCTGGGCGACGTCGGCGCCCGCGGCCTCGCACAGGTCGGCCACCGCGTTGATGAAGGAGATCTTCGTGGCCAGGAAGGCGTTGGCCGCCCCCTTGACGAGCTCGCACGTGGCCGGGTCGGTGAAGATCAGCGGCACCCCGGCGTCGGTGATCGGCCGGTACGCCGCGCGGATCGTCTCCTCGGCCCAGGCCGAGGTCACCCCGGCCACGATCCTGTCCGGGCGCAGCGTGTCGGTCACCGCGTGGCCCTCCCGCAGGAACTCCGGGTTCCAGGCGACCTCGACGTCCCGGCCGGCCGGGGCGAGTTCGCGCGCCAGCTCCTGGACGGCCGCCGTGGTCCCGACCGAGACGGTGGACTTGCCGACGATCAGGCACGGCCGGCGCAGGTGCGGCGCGAGCGCGGACACCGCCGCCCACACCTGTGACAGGTCGTAGTCGTCGCGGTCGGCCATGCCGGGGGTGGCGACCCCGAGGAAGTGCGTCTCGCCGAACGCGCCGGCCTCGGCGAACGAGGTCGTGAACCGGAGCCGGCCGCTCGCCACGTGCCTGGCGAGCAGGTCGTCCAGCTCGGGCTCGTGGAACCAGGCGCGCCCCGACCGCAGGATGTCGATCTTGCCGGGGTCGATGTCCACGCCGATCACCTCGTGGCCGATCTCCGCCATGGAGGCCGCGTGCGCCGCGCCCAGATGGCCGCACCCGATCACGGTCATTCGCACGTGCTCATTCCTTTCCTGCGGGAGGTACGGCGACAGGCCCGGGACGGGGTCGTCGACGCCACCCCCGGGATCCTCTGACCGCGAGGAGGTCCTGCCCGCGAGAAGGTCCTGATATGCGAAGAGCCTCCGCCCTGCTCACGCAGGTCGAAGGCTCTCGGTGGCGGTGGAGGTGGGATTTGAACCCACGGATAGGTTGCCCCATCACACGCTTTCGAGGCGTGCGCCCTCGGCCACTAGGCGACTCCACCGCGGAGCAGCCTACCGGATAACCGCTATTGCTCGCGCATCCGGCGAGCGGTGAAGAATTCCGTGAGAACCGCCGCGCACTCTTCGGCCAGGACTCCGCCGACGACCTCGGGGCGGTGGTTGAGGCGGCGGTCCCGCAGGACGTCCCAGAGCGACCCGGCCGCGCCGCCCCTGGCGTCCTCGGCGCCGTAGACCACGCGGTCGACCCGGGCCAGCACGGCGGCCCCCGCGCACATGGTGCAGGGCTCCAGCGTGACCACCAGCGTGCAACCGTTCAGCCGCCACTGCCCGCGCAGGCGCGCGGCCCGCCGCAGCGCGAGGATCTCGGCGTGCGCGGTGGGATCGGCGGAGGCCTCCCTGTCGTTGCCCGCGCCCGCGAGCAGCGTGCCGTCCGGTCCGACGACGACCGCGCCGACGGGCACCTCGCCCCGGGTCCCCGCCTCTGCCGCCCGCTCCAGGGCGAGCCTCATCTCCCGTACGAAACCGGCCGGCGCCGTCACCGCAGCCGGTCGAGCTCGTCCGCGAAGGCCAGCCGCTCGGCGATCACCGAGAGCGTGTCCCCGGGGAGCGCGCCCTCCTCCATGCTGAGCTCGACGAGCTCGTCGGAGCTCAGGCCGAGGTCCTCCAGGAGCTCGAAGTCACCCCCCGGCCGCACGCCCAGGTCGGGGGTGTCCTTGTCGACGGCCACCCCGGCGAGCTCGGTCAGCAGCTCACCCAGGCCGTCGGACAGGCCCGCGTTGACGTCGGACAGGAACGCGCGCGGCTCCAGGTCTCCCTGGTAGCGGACGACCGCGAACCACTCGTCCTCCACCTCCACGCAGAGCAGCGCCAGCTCGTCGCCGGTGAGCCCCAGGTGCTCCTGGACGGCGTCGCCGAGGTCGTCGACGAGTTCCGCCTCGCCGAGGTCGACCTCCGCGCCGTTCCAGCCGTCCGCCGTACGGACGAAGGCTGCGGAGAACACACTGTTGCCGGATGGTGTGGAGGGCATGGCCGATCTCCCGGGTTCAACCGAACACAGAGTCGATGGCGCGCTCGAACGGCTCGGAGAACCCGAGCCGCGCGGCGATGCTGGACAGGACGTCCTCGGGCAGGAGGTCGATGTCCCCGGACAGGATGCCGAGCTCCATCTCGTCGAGCCCCAGGTCCGCGAAGATCGACAGGTCTCCCGCGGGGAGCGCCGTCTCCTCGTCCTGGAGGATCGCGTCGAGCTCGTCCTCGTCGGGGACCGGCACGTCGAGGTACTCCAGCGCCTGCTGGGCGAGCGGGAAGTCCCAGGACGCGGCGATGTCGGAGAGGAAGACCTCGACCCTCTCGCCGAACACCCGTAGCGCCACGAAGAACTCATCCCCAACGGCGACCAGGCCAATCGTGCCGCTCATGCTCGGCTGCTGGCGCAGGGCGTGGATGAGGCCCTCGAGGTCGGAGGTGAGCGCCACCGGGAGCATCTCCGCCTCCCAGCGGTCGTCCTCCCGGTAGATCACGATGGCAAAGTCCAGCGAGTCTTCGTCTGACATGGCCATCCCCACCGAATGCTTTCTCTACGGAGGTCAATGCTTTCAGAAGCGGGACGCCGACGTGTGCCTCTCCGACCAAATTGTGATCAAATCCGAGTGAGCGGGTGATGTCGATCGGGTGCCCGGCCGGGGTACCCGGCTCATCGCGGGCCGGCGGGCCAGGATACCTTTGGCCACCATGGAAACCCTGGTCGTCGACCATCCCCTGGTGGCCCACAAGCTGACCGCGCTGCGAGACGTCACCACGGACTCCCCCACGTTCCGGCGCCTGGCCGACGAACTGGTCACCCTGCTGGCCTACGAGGCGACCCGGCAGGTCCGCGTCACCGAGCTGACCGTTCAGACCCCGGTGGCCCCGGCCACGGGAGTGCGGCTGGCGCAGCCCTATCCCCTGGTGGTCCCGATCCTGCGGGCGGGGCTGGGGATGCTGGAGGGCATGACCCGCCTGCTGCCCACGGCGGAGGTCGGCTTCCTCGGGATGATCCGCGACGAGTCCACGCTCCAGGCGCAGACCTACGCCACCCGGCTGCCCGAGGACCTCTCCGGACGCCAGGTGTACGTGCTGGACCCGATGCTGGCCACCGGCGGCACCCTGGCCGCCGCGATCCGGTTCCTCTTCGACCGGGGCGCCGACGACGTGACCGCGCTCTGCCTGCTGGCCGCCCCCGAGGGCATCGCCCACCTCGACGAGGCCCTCGCCGACGCCGGCAGGCCGGTCCGCCTGGTGACCGCGGCCCTGGACGAGCGGCTCAACGAGCACGGCTACATCGTCCCCGGGCTGGGCGACGCCGGGGACCGCCTCTACGGCGTGGTCTGACCCGCCCTCCCGCGTCCCCGCGTCCTCCCCTTCCCGGGTCCTGACGACCCGGCGCGGACCGAAGCACCCCCGCCGCCTCCCCGGCACGGACCGGCGCGCCCTTGCGTGCCCGAGCCCGCGCGGACCGGCGCGCGCCGGCTCCCGGACCGACGCCGACCTCGTGATCGGGGAGAGGCCTCACCGCGCCGATCCGGCGGCGCGCGCCCGCCCGCGCCACGGCGTGTTGACGTTTCCGGAACCGTTCCTTTCCCCTGATGGACGGTTCCTCTACCGCTCGATGGTTACACAAGGTCAATGGTCGGGTACGAAGCGTGGCGAAGACATCTCTTCTGTGTCCCCGGTCCGCCGAGGCCGCGGGCGCACACCAGGGAGAACCATGAGCGAGCGAATCATCCCGGCCACCGAGCCGGACCCGTACGCGGACTTCAGCGCCGCGCTCAGGGACGAGTTCTCGAAGATCCATCCGGCCTCCACGGTGACCCGCTGCATAGAGGCGGCTCACTACGGGGCGCTGGAGGTGGTCGGTCACGCCCATCCGGCGCTGGTCGAGCGGATCGCCCGCAAGCACCTCGAGGTCCTCGCGCTGGTCGCGAGCGAGCGCGGGTGACGGCGGGTGACGGCACGTGAGGGCGGGAACGGGGCGCGGGTGACGAGGATCGCGGGCGCGGAGGTCACGGGAGACCGGGACGGACGCGCGGTACGAGGGCGAGGGTCCGGGCGGGTCCCCCAGGGGCCGGTCAGGGGATCGTCGCGGCCGGTCTGAGACCGGATGGGCCGATGCGCTTTACCGCGGCATGGCCCTGGGTAATGTATACGACGGGTGCAGTGGGTGAGTGGTAGTAGGAGGCCAAAGTGCAGGTCAAGAAGGTCCTATCGTATAGCGCTGTCGGTTTCGTGGCATTTTTCCTGTTCACGCGACCAGATGACGCAGCCAACGCCGTGAGGGGCGCCATGGACACGGTTTACACGGCGGCCGATTCATTGGCCCAGTTCGTCTCACATCTCTCATGAGGCTCGTGACCCACGGGGACTCCGCTCCCTCGTCGGTCAACCGCTACCTGCTCCCCCACGAACACCAGGTCATCATGGTGCGGCGTCACCCGGCCGTACTGCTCCGTGCCGTCGCCGAGGTCTTCGGCGGCCTGATCCTCGCCGGGCTGCTGAGCAAGTGGTTCGGCGACTCGGGCGGCGGAGGCGCGCTCGTCGTCGTCTGGTGGGCCTGGCTTCTGCTGCTGATCCGCTTCGTGTGGAAGGTCGCCGAGTGGTCGGTCGACTACTTCGTCGTCACCTCCAAGCGAATGCTGCTCACCACCGGCCTGATCACTCGCAAGGTCGACATGATGCCGCTCGCCAAGGTCACCGACATGAGTTTCCAGCGCTCGGTCCTCGGTCGAATGCTCGGTTATGGAGAGTTCGTTCTGGAGTCGGCCGGTCAGGACCAGGCGCTGTCGAGGGTCAATTACATCCCCTACCCGGAGACGCTCTACCTGGAGGTCTGCCAGATGCTCTTCCCGGGAGGGAATGACTCGGATGATTAAGGGCTTATGTCCTTGATGGCAGTAATGTCCGCGATGACAGTAATACTGGAGATCGCTGACACTTTCTGGTGAGGATTTTTCAGGTGGGGTTACCTGATTCGGTCGCTTCATGCCATCATGGCCAGAACATTGACCATCCCCCGCCCTGAGAGATCAGATGCCGAGTCAGGGAACCATAGGTGACCGCGTCCGCGGCCTGAGACTGAGCAGACGCATGTCCCAGGCTCAGCTCGCCGGGCCCGACCTTTCCGACAGTTATGTCTCCCTCATCGAGTCGGGCAAGCGAACTCCGACCCCTGTGGTCGCGCGCCTGCTGGCCGAACGCCTGGGATGCACCACCGAGTTCTTGCTGCACGGGATCGAACCGCGTCAGCGCATCGACACCGAGCTGGGCCTGCGGCACGCGGAACTGGAACTCCTGCACGGCGACCCGGGTGTCGCGGCGGACCGGTTCGGCGAGATCATCAAGGTCGCCGGCGAGGAGAACGCCATGCTGGCCGCGCACGCGCGGTTCGGCCGGGCCCGCGCACTGGAGCTCCAGGGGCGGCTCGGTCCGGCGGTGGAGGCGTTCGAATGGCTCCGCCGGGAGGCCGTCGCCCACCCGGAACGCCTGGCCGACCTGCCGCTGGCGGTGGCGCTGAGCCGCTGCTACCAGAACGCCGGGGACATGCTGCGCGCCCGGGACCTGGCCGTCCACGCGCTCGCCGAGGTCGAGAGCCTGCCCCTGGCGTACGGGGAGCTGGCCGTCGAGCTGGCCGCCTGCCTGGTGGAGGCGCCGACCGCCGACGAGGCGAGCATGGCCTACGTCCGGCACGTCCTCGCGGTCAACGGCGTCCGGAGGGCGGTCAACCGCTCCGCGGAGATCCACGCCCTCTGGCAGGCGAGTGTCGCCGCCGCCGACGGGGACGACTCGGCCCTGGCCGTACGCCTGGCCGACGACGCGATCGCGACCGGACGCCCGGCACGGATGGCGTCCCAGCTCGCCCTCGTCGCGACGCACTGGGCACGCCAGACCGCCCTCGCGGGCGGGCCGCTCGACGAGGCCGGCCGGCTCGCGACCTGTGCGGGCGAGGTCTTCTCGGCCTTCCCGGAGCGTGCCAGGGAGCACGTCACGAGCCTCATCGTCCTCGCCCGGATACAGCTGGAGTCGGGCGACGCGGCGGGCGCGGCCTCGCTGGCCGGGACCGCCCTCGGCATGCTGGACGGCCGGGGCGGCGCCGTCGCGGCGACCGCGCACCTGGTGCTCGCCCGGATCGCGGCCGACCACGGCCGGGGGGACGTGGCGGGTGCCCTGGACGCCGCCCGGCGGGCCCTGGGAGATCTCCCCTACGAGCTCTCCAGCCCCGATCGGGAGGCGGCGCGGGTCTGGCGTGTCCTCGGTGACCTGTACGGCGAGGTCGGTGCGGACGAGCAGCGCACCGCCGCGTATCGTAGGGCTCTCGAGGCAGCCGGAGTGCGCGAGGCGATGGTGGGCGTGACGGTCGATCGGGCTCTGGTCCGGTAAGCCGGTCTCGTTCGCGCGGTTCCAGATTTGTTCTCGTGCCTCCGGAATAACTAGGGTCTACCAGTCATTGATTCGTAGGATGACCGGTTTCCCAGGAGGAGGCGGACGGTGAGTCTGCGTACTGCGCAGCGAGCATCCCTCGTCGACCAAGTGATCGACCAACTCAAGGAGCAGATCACTTCTGATTCCTGGCCGATGAACGCGAAGATTCCCACCGAGACCGTCCTCGCCGAGCAGCTCGGGGTCGGCCGCAACACCGTCCGCGAGGCGGTGCGGGCGCTGACCCACGCCGGGCTGCTGGAGTGCCGTCAGGGTGACGGCACCTACGTCCGGGCCACCAGCGAGCTGTCGGGGGCCATGCTGCGGCGCCTGCGCACGGCCGAGCAACTGGAGATCCTGGAGGTGCGGCGCGCCCTGGAGGTGGAGGCCGCGAGGCTGGCGGCCACCCGGCGCACCGAGGCCGACATCCTGCTGATCGAGGCGGCGCTGGCCGAGCGGGACAGGGCCTGGGAGCGTGGCGAGCCGAACGCGTTCGTCGAGGCCGACCTGGCCTTCCACATCGCGGTCGTCCGCGCCACGCACAACCTGGTGCTGATCGAGCTGTACGAGGACTTCTCCGCGGCGCTGCGCGCCAGCATCACCGCCGCGGGCACCTCGCTGAGCAGCACCCTGAACACCACCTACATCCCGCACGACGCGATCGCCCGCGCCATCGCGGCCGGCGACGCCGCCGCCGCCGAGCACGCCGGTCACGCGTGCATGGAGCACATCCTGATCGCGCTGACCGAGGAGCAGGAACTCTCCGCCTGACCCTCGACCTCCCCTCCGCCGCCGCGGTGCGGGGCCCTTCCGGTCCCGCGTCCCGGCGGCGGTCGCGTCTTCCCCGCCGGTCACCCGCCGGAGGGGTTCGCCGCCGGCCACACGTTCGCCATCGGTCACGCGTTCACCGCGGAAAACTCGCCTCGGTCAGGTGTTCACCGCCGGAGGGATTCGCCGCCGGTCACGCGTTCGCGGACGGAAGGGCAGGGCGCCTCCCCCTCCCCTGCCGGGAGGAGACGACCGGCGGCGGAGAACGACCTCAGGGCAGGCGCAGCGACATCACGAGGTAGCGGAAGGCCGGGTCGGCGTCACCGGGGACCTCGGTGACGAGCGCGGGCCGGCTCGGTGACTCCATGTTCAGCCGGACGAACTCGGTCTCGACCCCGCTCAGCCCGTCCAGCAGGAACTGGGACTGGAAGGCGATCTGGATGTCGTCGCCGGAGAGCTCGGCGTCGACGACCTCGGTGCCGCGGCCGATGTCCCCGCCCCCCGCCTGGATCAGGACCTGTCCCTGGCCGAAGGAGAGCCGGATCGCGGTGTTGCGCTCGGCGACCAGCGCGACCCGCTTGATCGCGTCGATGAACGGGGCCGTCCGCACGTCGGCCCGGATCGACCAGTCGTCGGTCAGCCGCGCGCGGTAGTCGATGAACTGCTCGTCGAGCAGGCGCACCGTGGTGCTGCGGCCGACGCTCTCGAAACCGGCGATGCCGTCGCCCAGCGCGATCGACACCTCGCCGCCGCGCAGCGACCTGGCCACCTCGACGAGCACCCGCGCGGGCACCATGGCGGCGGCCGTGCCGTCCGGCCGCTCGGGCCGCCAGTCGAACTCCCTGGCCGCGATGCGGTAACGGTCGGTGGCGGCCATGGTCACGCCCTCGCCGGAGATGTCGACCCGGATGCCGGTCAGCATGGGAAGGGTCTCGTCCCGGCTGGCGGCGGGGGCCACCTGATTGACCGCGGTGGCGAAGATCCCGCCGCCGACCGCGCCGATCCTCGGCGGCATCTCCGGGAGGGCGGGGAAGTCCTCGACCGGCATGGTCAGCAGGCCGAACTCGGCGCTTCCGCAGGTCAGGACCGCCTCGGAGCCGTCGGCGACGACCTCCACCGCCTCCCCCGGCAGGCTGCGCGTGATCTCGGCCAGGATCCGGCCCGGGATCAGCGCCCGGCCGGGCTCCGCCACGACCGCCTCGATCGAGACGCGGGCGGAGACGTCGTAGTCGAAGGCGGAGATCACGAGGTCGTCCTCGTCGGCCTCCAGGAGCAGGCCGGACAGGACGGGCAGGGCGGGCCGGTTCGGCAGCGCCCTGGCCACCCAGGCCACCGCGTCGGCCAGGACATCACGGTTAACCCGGAACTTCACCTGATCATCCCTCCGTCCCGAACGGCGATCCCACACGGAAGCCGTACATGCAGCACGTTATCCGCTACCACCGACGAAACGTCAGGGGGCGGGGAGACCGGCCGGGACGCGAAGGCAACGCGGCGGCGGCACAGGGCGGCGGGGGGCGGGGGCGGGACGCGGAGCCGGGCCCGGGACGGTCAGCCGCGGGCGGCGTTGAGGTAGGTCAGGACGGCCAGGACCCTGCGGTTGTCGTCGTCGGAGGGGGCCAGGTCGAGCTTGGCGAAGATCCCGGCCGTGTGCTTGCCGACCGCGCTCTCGCTGAGGAACAGCCGCTGGGAGATGGCCGCGTTGGAGCGGCCCTCGGCCATCAGCTCCAGCACCTCGCGCTCGCGCGGCGTCAGCGCGCCGAGCGGCTCGTGGCGGGCGGTGCTGGCCAGCAGCTTGGCGATCACCTCGGGATCCATCGCGGTGCCCCCGGCGGCGACCCGGCGGACCGCGTCGACGAACTGCTCGGCCTTGAAGACCCGGTCCTTGAGCAGGTAGCCGATCGCGCCGGAGCCGTCGGCCAGCAGCTCGCGCGCGTAGAGCTGCTCGACGTGCTGGGACAGCACCAGCACCGGCAGGCCCGGGACGGCGCGGCGGGCCGTCAGCGCCGCCTGGAGCCCCTCGTCGGTGAACGTGGGCGGCAGGCGCACGTCGACCACGGCGACGTCGGGCCGCAGGTCGAGCAGCGCCCGCAGCAGCTCGGGCCCCGACTCGACGGCGGCGACCACCTCGAACCCGTGCGCCTGGAGCAGGTGGACGAGGCCGTCGCGCAGCAGGTACAGATCCTCGGCGATGACGACTCTGGGGCTCAACACCGGCCCAACCATAGGCGAGTCGGCGCGACCTCGGCCAGACGGTTGCGGCGGGCGTGCTGCAGGGGGATGAGCATGGCCGCGGCGTACATGGTCAGGCCCAGCAGGATGTTGAAGGCGATCAGCGGCCACTGCAGCGGGCCGGGCAGGTAGAGCGCGAGGAACCAGCTACGGTGCTCGATGTCGATGAGCTTCATGACGCCCGCCACCATGCCCTGCGGGAACAGCGGCAGCCAGCCGAGCCCCCAGCCGAGCCCGACGATGACCATCTTTCCGCGCGGCAGGGGCACCTTGCGGTCCCGATGCCTCTCGGCGAGCGCGTTGGGCAGGTCGAAGGTGACGGTGGTCGGGCCGCCCCGGGGGCTGTTGACCGCGAGTACCCCGTCGAAGGCCGCGAGCCTGCGTTCGATGCCGCGCAGGCCGCTCCCCCGGGAGGGGTCGGCGCCTCCCGAGCCGTCGTCGGTGACGACGACGCGCAGCGCGTGGTCGTGCCCGCTGATGTCCACCCACACCCGTTCGGCGCCGCCGTGCCGGGCCGCGTTGGCGAGAAGCTCGCTGATCGAGAAGTAGGCGGCCGACTCCACGGGCGAGTCGGGGCGGGAGGCCAGGTCCACGGTGACCGTGACCTTGAGCGCGCTGTCCAGCGCCAGGGCGCGGACGGCGTCACCGAGGCCGCGCTCGGCCAGCACCGGCGGGTGGATGCCCCTGACCAGGTCGCGCAGCTCGACGAGCGCGGTGGAGGAGGCCTCCTTGACCTTGCCCAGCAGCGCCCTGGCCGCCGCCGGGTCCTTGTCCATGAGCTCCTCGACCGCGCCGAGCGTCATGCCGATCGCCACCAGCCGGGCCTGCGCGCCGTCGTGCAGGTCGCGCTCGATCCGCCGCAGCTCGGACGCCTGGGAGTCGACCGTGGCCAGGCGGGCCTGGTCGAGGCGCTGGATCTGCGCGGTGAGCACCGACTCGGCCGTGGGGGAGAGCAGCAGGAGGTTCCACCAGGCGTACCCGCGCAGCAGGTAGGGGGTCGCGGCCAGTGCCGCGACGGCGGCGCACCCCAGGGCCACCGGCCACGCGGGCGAGTCCTGGGAGCCGGCGGCGAGCACGGCGCATCCGGCCAGCACGAGGGGGAGCAGCAGGAAGGCCGCGGTCAGCGGGCTGAGGAACAGCCACAGACCGTCCCGCCAGGTGGCCGGGTCCCCGACCAGCCACTGCCAGCGGTTGTGCCAGTCGGGCCAGCGACCGGTCTTGTAGAGCTGGCGGTCGTGCCGGTACCAGCCGTCGGGCTGGGGCCGCACCGGCAGCGGCGCCGGCAGGTACGGGGTCGGTACGCCGAGCCCGAGCCACTCGGCGTTCAGGCTCCTGACCTGGTTCGTGCGGCACCTCATCGCCTGGGCCACCGGCGGGAACAGGAAGACCATGCCCAGGCCGAACGCCAGCACGACCCCGGCCAGTGTCAGGGTCACCAGCACCACGTCCGCCAGGGCCATCACTCCCAGCGCCAGTGCCCTGCCGATCGCCACCGCGTACGTTCTCATGTCCCAAGTGTCGGCGATCGGGCCCGGCGTTCCCAGGGGTGCCGCGTGCCGCCCGGGGGTGGGGCTAGCTCCACCCCGGTGGGTCCCTGACCCGACCCGGACGGGTGCCTGGCCCGATTCTCCGCGGCCGGCCGGGCTTCTAGCGTCGTCGTCATGAAGGTCATCGAGGTCAGCGACCTCCGCAAGCGGTACCGCGACCAACTGGCGGTGGACGACGTCTCGTTCACCGTGGACGAGGGCGAGATCTTCGGCGTCCTCGGTCCCAACGGCGCCGGCAAGACGACCACCGTGGAGTGTGTCGCCGGCCTGCGCGTCCCCGACTCCGGAACGGTGAGCGTCCTCGGTGGCCTGAGCGGCATCGAGCTCAAGGAGCGGCTGGGCGTCCAGCTGCAGAGCTCCACCCTGCCGGAGAAGATCAAGGTGTGGGAGGCGCTCGACCTGTACGCGTCCTTCTACCGAGACCCCGCGGACTGGGGGGAGCTGCTGGAGCGGGTCGGGCTCTCCGCCAAGCGCGACACCCCCTACGGCAAGCTCTCCGGCGGCCAGCAGCAACGGCTCTCGATCGCGCTGGCGCTGATCGGCAGGCCCCGCGTGGCGATCCTGGACGAGCTCACCACCGGCCTGGACCCGCAGGCCCGCCGCGACACCTGGGAGCTCATCGAACGGGTCCGCGACAGCGGTGTGACGATCCTGCTGGTCACCCACTTCATGGAGGAGGCCGAACGGCTCTGCGACCGGCTCGCGCTGTTCGACGCGGGACGGGTCGTCGCGGTGGACAGCCCCTCGGGGCTGATCGCCAGGGTCGACGGCCGGCAGACCATCAGGTTCCGGCTCACCGGCCCGCTCGACGAGGCCGTGTTGCGCCGCCTGCCCGAGGTGGCCTCCGTGGGACTCACCGGCGGTCAGGTGACGGTCATCGGCACCGGCGACCTGCTGCTCGCGGTCGCGACCGCCCTGGCGACCGCGGGCGTCACCCCCGTCGACCTGCGCGTGGAGCGGGCCACCCTCGACGACGCCTTCCTGGGCCTGACCGGAAAGAAGATCGCCTGATGAGGAAGATGCTCCTGATCGAGGCCAAGCTCCTGCTGCGGGAGCCGGCCGCCTCGATCTTCTCGATCCTGCTGCCGCTCGCGCTGCTGCTGGGGCTGGGCAGCACCCCGGGGCTGCAGGAGGTCAATCCCGAGATGGGCGGCCAGCGGGGCATCGACACCCAGTTGCCGGCCCTGATGGTGGTCCTGGCCGTGGTGACGATGGCGTTCACCGTCCTGCCGGGAACGCTGGTGAGCTACCGGGAGACCGGTGTGCTGCGCCGGCTGTCCACCACCCCGGTCAACCCGATCCGGCTGCTGGTCGCCCAGGTGGCCAACAACCTCGTGGCGGCGACCATCGCCACCGTCCTGCTCGTCGTCCTCGGCTACCTCGTCCTCGGCACGGCCATGCCGAAGAGCCCGCTGACCTTCGCGGGCGTGTTCGTGCTCGGCACGGCCTCGCTGTTCGGCATGGGACTGCTGATCGCCGCCGTGGCGCCGACCTCCAAGGCCGCCCCCGCCATCGGCTCGCTGCTGATGTTCCCGCTGCTGTTCATGGCCGGTATGTGGGTCCCCCGCGAGCTGATGCCCGACCTGCTGCGCCGCATCGGGGACTTCCTGCCGGTGGCGCCGTTCGCCGACACGCTCCGCGCCACCTGGGCCGGGCAGCCGCCGCAGCCGCTGCACCTGGCGATGATGGCGTTGACCGTCCTGGTCACCGGAGCGCTGGCGACGCGGTTCTTCCGGTGGGAGTGACGGGCGCGGCGTGATCGCGCACCGCCGCGATCGCGTACGCGCGCATGGGA
This sequence comes from Streptosporangium sp. NPDC023615, assembly GCF_040640155.1. Classification (NCBI taxonomy): domain Bacteria; kingdom Bacillati; phylum Actinomycetota; class Actinomycetes; order Streptosporangiales; family Streptosporangiaceae; genus Streptosporangium; species Streptosporangium sp. NPDC023615. The sequence goes on along the minus strand of NZ_JBFABE010000004.1, from coordinate 138,448 downwards.
CCGCCGCGGTCCGTCCTTTGCAGGGGCGAGGACGGGCCACGGCTGCTTTTCCGAACGCCCTCGTGTCCCGCGCCCCGGTGGCGGGGGCACGAGGGCGTTCGCCGCCGTCGGGACCTCGGCCGGCGGAACACGGCTCGCCGTGTCCGGGGGCGGGCCCGGACCCGGCCCAGATTCGGCCCAGATCCGGGCCGGGTGCGGGCCGGGTGCGGCGCGTCCGCGCCCTCCGTGTCGGATGCCGGACACCGGGGAGATGGATATGTCACTCTTGGGTGATGCTGATCCTGGCCCATGTGAGTGACGTCCACATCGACGGCTCCCCTCGCAGCATCGACAGGACCCGATCCGTCATGCGGCACCTGGAGAACCTTCCCGGTCCCCTGGACGCGGTCCTGGTGACCGGCGACATCGCCGACAACGGTCTGATCGAGGAGTACGAGATCGCGCGCGATCTGCTGACCACGCGCCGTCCGACGCTCATCTGCCCGGGCAACCACGATGTCCGGCCGGCCTTCCGCAAGGTCCTGCTGGACGAGGACGGCGACGGCCCGATCAACCAGGTCCTCCGGCTCAACGGACTCACCGTGGCACTGTGCGACTCCAGCGTCCCGGACCGGCCGGAGGGAGTCCTGGACGACGAGACGATCGGCTGGCTGCACCGCGTTCTCGGCGAGGCGCCGGACACCCCCGCCCTGGTGGGCATGCACCATCCCCCGGTCTCCCTGGGCCTGCCGTACGTCGACGGGATCCGGCTGCGCAACCCGGAGCGGCTGGAGGGAATCATCCGGCAGTATCCCCAGGTGGCGGCCGTCCTGACGGGACACGCCCACACCGCGGCGAGCACCGTCTTCGCGGGCCTGCCGCTCGTGGTCGCGCCCGGTGTCGTCTCCACGCTCCGGCTCGGCCAGGAGATGAACACGCCGATTCCCATCGACTACGACCTTCCGCCGCAGATCGCCCTGCACGTCTTCGACGGCGGCCGTCTCGTCACCCACTTCCGCCCGGTCCTGTGAGATCGGGACGCCCGGCCCCGTGAGATCCCGGGCGGCCGGCCCCGTGAGATGCGGGGTGGGCTGTTCCCTACCCGGCCCGACCGGTCTCTCCCGCCTCGACCGGCCGGTCTCCTGTCGGCCGGAGCCGGCGGATCCGTCCGAGTCGGCGGATCCGCCGGGTTCCCCGTGCCGGGGGTCGGCCCGAATCTCCCTTTATGGCGTGTCGTTTCAGCCGACAATCCGGGAATCCGCACGATCTTTGAACCCGGCCCGGGTGCGCCGCCGTACTGCCTGCCGAGACCGGAATCGTCCGGCGGCCGGAACGGGAGGGCAGAAAGTGATCACGAAAGCCCGGCGGTGGTCCGATCCAGCGGGCACCGGCACGACCTCGGCCCTCTTCCGTGGCCCAGGAGATCGCCGGGTGGTGAACCCCGTTCCGCGTGCCGGCGGCCACCGGCACGCGCGAACCGTGGAGCGCCGATCATGACGCGCCGGGGCGTCTGGGCCTCCCCTCCGGCCGGCCTCTCCGAAGAGGACCTCGCGAAGGCCTCCCCGCCGTACGGCGACCGGCGGAGCCGGCACCGCCGGGACGCGCATCCTCTCGGGACGGGCGAGAGATCCCCGGAGAGCCTGCCCGTGCCGGGTCGCGCCGAGGACCCGCTCCGGCAGGTCGTGATGCCGGCCGCGCTGGCGTCGCTCTCCCCCGTCCACCGCGAGATCCTCCACGAGACCGTGCTGCGGGGCCGGTCGGTGAACGACGCCGCCGAGGCCCTGGGCATGGGGGTCGAGACCGTGAAGGTCAGGGTCTACCACGCCCTTCGCGCGCTGCGCGCCGCCCTGGAGGAGAGGGGGGTGACGGCATGACCGCGCGAGTGGAGCACACCGACGTGGGCGCCTACGCCCTGGGCCTGCTGGAGGAGGAGGACCGGGTGGCCTTCTCCGCGCACCTGCGCACCTGCGCGGTCTGCGCCGTGGAGTTGCGGGAGCTGTCGGGGGTGGCGGACGCGCTGGGCGGCATCGGGCGCCCGAGGCACGGTGACGCGGCATCCGCCGGCGGGGAGCGGGCCAAGGTCATCGACCTTCCGCGGCACCACAGGGCCACCGGCCGGCGTGCCCGCCGGGGCACGTTCGTGATCGGTGCCGCCGCGGCGGTCACCCTGTTCGCCGGCGGGGTCGCGGCCGGGGCCGCCCTCTCCGGCGAGGACGCGGGCGCCCCCGCCGGCCACTCCGCGCACGGGCCGGCCGAGGACGCCTACCGGAGGGGCGTACCGGTCGCCGGCACCGGGACCGGCGGGATCACCGGCGGGCTGGTGATCGAGACCAAGGGGTGGGGCACCCATGCCGTCCTCGAACTCGGAGGGGTCACCGGGCCGCTGGAGTGCGAGCTGATCGCCGTCTCCCTCACCGGCGAGCGCCGGGTGGTCACCGGATGGGCGGTGCCCGAACGGGGGTACGGCGTCCCCGGCTCCCCCGATCCCCTCTACGTCCACGGCGGGGTCGCCTGGGAGCCCGTCGGGATAACCCGCTTCGAGGTACGCACGAGGGACGGGGACACGCTGCTCACCGTCGCCGTCTGACCGGACGCCCCCGCCCCCCACCGGGACGACGGACGCGCGATCAGCCCGGGACGGCGGCCCCGACCTCCCAGGGCGGCGGACGGCCGATCAGCCCGGGACGACCGGCTCCCGATCAGGCGGCGTACGGGCGCGCCACCCTGCCCTCGCGCAGGGTCCTCGCCCACCAGGTGAGCTGATCCAGCAGGATCTTCGCCGCGCCCTCACAGCCCTGTGAATCTCTCGGGATCCCGGCGTCGTCGAAGCGGCTCCAGACGCCGTGGAAGCTCACGGTGTCGCGGACGGTCACCGCGTGCAGTTCGGCGAAGACCAGCCGGAGCTGCTCGACCGCCCGCAGCCCGCCGGAGAGGCCACCGTAGGAGACGAACCCGACCGGCTTGGCGCGCCACTGCCGGTCGTGCCAGTCGATGACGTTCTTCAGCGAGGCGGGAAAGCTGTGGTTGTACTCGGGGGTCACGACCACGAAGGCCTCGGCCGCGGCCAGCCGCGGGGACAGGGACTCCAGGGTGCGCGCCGCCTCGGGGTCGGGTGCCGAGCCGAAACCCGGCAGCGCCAACGGCAGCGGGAAGTCGGCCAGGTCGACGAGGTCGACGTCCAGGCCCTCGCGCAGCCGGGCCTGGTCGGTGAACCAGCTCGCGACGGTCGGGCCGATCCGTCCCTCCCGGACGCTGCCTACGATCACAGCGAGCTTGACGGTCTGCTCGGTCATGGGACTCCTCCACCGGTCACGGGACCCCGCGTCCTTTGCGGTGCCTCCCGGACAAGGGTCGTACCTGAACTTTGGTTCAGGTCAAGGAGGAGAAGGGACCGTCCCGGCGTCTCGTCCGGTTCGGCTCGGGCCGCGAACCCGGTGACACGGGGCGGCCCTGAAGCCGTCCCCTAGTGGGGCGCCATGTCGACGAAACGGCTGTAGTGGCCCTGGAAGGCCACGGTGACCGTGGCGGTGGGGCCGTTACGGTGCTTGGCCACGATCAGGTCGGCCTCGCCGGCCCGGGGCGACTCGCGCTCGTAGGCGTCCTCCCGGTGCAGCAGAATGACCATGTCGGCATCCTGCTCGATGCTTCCGGATTCGCGAAGGTCGCTGACCATGGGCCTCTTGTCGGTGCGCTGCTCGGGACCACGGTTGAGCTGGGAGATCGCGATCACCGGCACCTCCAGCTCCTTGGCGAGGAGCTTGATGGCCCGGGAGATCTCGGAGACCTCGTTCTGGCGGCTCTCGGTCTTCTTCGGCGAGGACATGAGCTGCAGGTAGTCGATGATGACGAACCGCAGGTCGTTGCGCTGCTTGAGGCGGCGGCACTTGGCCCTGATCTCCATCATCGACATGTTGGGCGAGTCGTCGATGAACAGCGGGGCCTCGGCGACCTCGCCCATCCGCCGGGCCAGCTTGGCCCAGTCGTCGTCGGTCATCGTGCCCGAGCGCATGGCGTGCAGCGCCACCCGCGCCTCGGCCGACAGCAGGCGCATGGTGATCTCGTTGCGGGACATCTCCAGGGAGAACACCACGGTCGTCATGCCGTGCTTGATCGCGGCGGACCGGGCGAAGTCCAGCCCGAGCGTGCTGTTGTGGGTGGGGACGCACGTCGGCCCGGCGAGGTACATGTGGTCGGCGGCGTCGACCTCCACGCACCTCACCGGCGTCGAGGGCACCGGCCGCACGTCGACGATGTTCCGGACCCGTGTCGCCGCATCAGCGCCGGTCACCTGCCGGACGGCCTTGCCGGACAACCGGAACACCTTCTCGGGCGCCACGAAGTCGATCATGTGGTGGACGCGGGGGGCGTCGCCGCCGTCCTCGGTGACCTCCGCCGTCATGGTGGCCAGGTGCCCCAGGCTCAGCACCAGTTCGAAGGCGTCCCGGGCGAGCCCGTCACCGGTGATCGGGAGCCGGACCCGGCCGTCGTGGTCGACGTGGCCGCGGGCGTCGAGGAGCCCGGCGAGCAGGGCGCGCCGCTGCTCACAGGAGGCCCGCAGGTACGTCCCGGGGATCCGTTCCTCACCGAGGGCGCCGAGGACACCGAGGACACCGAGGAGATCGGGAACGACGGGGACGGGGTGAGGGCCGGAGGTGCCGGGGGGGTCCGCGGCGTCAGGACCCTCGCCGGTGATCCGCAGTCCTTCGGTCTCCAGGTTGAGGACGATCTCCGGGTCGAGCGCGGCCGGCCACGAGCCGTGGCCCCCACCGGCGCCCGTGGCGCCGGTGGGGGCCGTGGCGCCCGTGGCGCCCGTGGCGTCCGTGGCGTTCCCGGCACCCGTGACCACGGCGGCATCCCCGTCGGCGTCCGGGGCGTTCTCGATACCCGTGACCACGCCGATCTCCCCGGTGGCGTTTTCGGCGTCACCGGTGTCCTCACGGCCGGTGTGCCCGGCGCCGGTGTGCCCGATGTCGACGGTGGCCTCGGCCGTCCCGTGACGGCCCTTCCCTGTGGCGCCGAGCCGGGCGCCGAGCCCGACCCCCAGGGCGACCCCGAGCGCGTAGGGGGGGAGGGGCAGATCCCGTTCGGGCAGGTCGAACCCGGCGGCGACGGCGACCGCGTGGCCTACCTGCCCGCCCGCCGGTGCGCCGTGCAGCGTGCGGGCGATCTCCTCCGTCGTGACGACGCGCTGGTGCGCGGTCACGTCCCGGTGCGCGTTGACGTCCCGGTGCACGGTTTCCCGGTCGGTGGAGGTGCTCCGGCGCGCGGAGACGTTCGGGTGGGTGGAGGCGTCCCGGTGAGCGGAGACGTGCGGGTGGGCGACGGTCGCGGGGGCGCTGGTCACGGGGGCGCTGGTCGTCCGCCACTGGTGCCGGGCGTCGGCGACGATCACCGTGCCGTCGTCGAACTCCACCTCGTAGCAGGGGCGCCCGTGCAGCACGCCGGTCGCCGCGACCACGCGGGTCGGCCTGCCGTCCGCGCCGATGAGACGGTCCCCCGGCCTCACCTCGCCCATGGTCGTCCAGCCGTCCGGGGTGGGGAGCGGCGTGTCCAGGGCGAGCGCCTTGCCGATGGCGGGACGGGCTGCCACGACGATCATCTGGCCGGGGTGCAGGCCGTTGGTGAGGGCGTCGAGGTCCTGGAAGCCGGTGGGGACGCCGACCATCTGACCGCCCCGGCCGCCGATGGCCTCCAGCTCGTCCAGCGCGCCCGGCATGATGTCGGCCAGCGGGACGTAGTCCTCGGAGGTGCGGCGCTCGGTGACCTTGTAGATCTCCGCCTGGGCGCGGTCGACCAGGTCGTCGACCTCCTCGTCCTGCCCCCCGTAGCCGTAGGAGACGATGCGGGTGCCGGCCTCGATCAGGCGGCGCAGGATGGCCTGCTCGCGGACGATCCTCGCGTAGTAGCCGGCGTTGGCCGCGGTCGGCACGACGGCGGTCAGCGTGTGCAGGTAGGCGCCGCCGCCGATCCGGGCGACCTCGCCCCGTTTCTGCAGCTCGTCGAAGAGGGTGACGGAGTCGGCGGGGTCGCCACGGCCGTAGAGGTCGGTGATGATGTCGTAGATGATCTGGTGGGCCGGTCGGTAGAAGTCGTCGGACCGCAGGATCTCGACCACGTCGGCGATGGCGTCCTTGGAGAGGAGCATGCCGCCCAGGACCGACTGCTCGGCCTCGATGTTGTTCGGCGGGGTGCGCTCGAATCCCGGCTGGAAGACCGGTGGCTCCGCGATGCTCACCGCACACCCCCTCTTTCGAACACAGTTACGTTATCCCCATTTGTAGCTCACCGGGCTGACAGTTTCCCGGCTCCGTGCCCGCACTGGCAACGCGGCCGGTGGACAGAGGTGTGGATAAGCTGTGCAGTTCTCCCCCCAGGGTGTGGGCACCCTGGGGACAGCCCTGTGGATAACTCTTACCCACAACTGTGGATAACTCTGTGACCAGGGAAAACGTCATCCACCGCCTGTGGAGAAAAGAAAGTTGGGGCGACACGCCGAGAGTGGCCCCACATGGTATGCCCCGACCGCTTCCTCCCGCTGGTGATCCCCCGGAGGGTAACGGGCACAATGCATCTGTGCCTCTTACCTCTGGTCCCGGGCGCTCCGGCGCCTCCGGTCGCCCGGATCGCCCCGCCCGCGACCGCCGGCCCGGTCGCCTCGCCCACGACGGCCGGCCGGGTCGCGACGACCGCCCGAGCCGTCCCGGCGACCCCGCCCGTGACGAGAGGCCCGACCGAGGCCGGCGCGCCGGCCGGGACGGCGGCACGGGCCGGGAGTACGACCGGCAGATCATGCGCCTCGCGCTGCCCGCGTTCGGCGCGCTGGTGGCCGAGCCGCTCTTCCTGCTGACCGACACCGTCGTGGTCGGCCGCCTGCCCGCTCCCGCGCTCGGCGCCCTGGGGGTGGCGAGCACGGTGCTGACCTTCCTGGTGGGACTGTGCGTCTTCCTGGCCTACGGAACGACCGCGGCGGTGGCCCGGCAGATCGGGGCGGGCGAGACCGGCCGGGCCCTGCGGCAGGGCGTGGACGGTCTCTGGCTGGCCGCGGGGGTCGGATCAGTGATCGTCCTGGTGGTCTGGCCGCTGGCCCCCTGGCTGGTCCAGGTGATCGGCGCCGAGGGGGAACTCGCCCGCCAGGCCGTGACCTACCTGCGGATCAGCCTGCTGGGCGTCCCGGCCATGCTGCTGGTGCTGGCGGGCACGGGCGTGCTGCGCGGCATGCAGGACACCACCACCCCGTTGCTGGTCTCGGTCGGCGCCTTCGCGCTGAACGCGGGCCTCAACGTCCTGTTCGTCCTGGGACTCGGCTGGGGCATCGCGGGTTCGGCCTGGGGCACGGTCGTGGCCCAGTCGCTCGCCGCCGCCGTCTATCTCGGCCTGATCCTCCTCCGGCACCGGGCCCCGTTCCGCCCCGACCTGGCGGGCGTGCGCGCCGCGGGTTCGGCCGGGATCGCCCTGGTCATCCGTACGGCCTGCCTGCAGGTGGTGCTGGCCGTCGCGGCCGCCGCGGCCGTCCGCATGGGAGAGGACCAGATCGAGGCGCACACGATCGCCACCAGGATCTGGACCCTGCTGGCGTTCGCCCTGGACGCCATCGCGATCGCCGGGCAGGCGATCACCGGCCGCGCCCTGGGCGCGGGGGACGTGGCGGCGGCGCGCGGCGCGACCTGGCGGATGGTGCTCTGGGGCATCGGCTCCGGAGTGCTGCTCGGCCTTGCCGTGGTGGCCGCCAGGCCGTTCGTTCCCGCCCTGTTCGACGCCGGGCCGGCGGTCTCGGCACACCTGCTCGGCCTGCTGTGGGTGGTGGCCGTCCTGCAACCGGCCGCCGGGGTGGTGTTCGTGCTGGACGGGGTGCTCATCGGCGCCGGGGACCGGCGCTATCTCGCCTGGGCGGGGGTGTGGACGACGCTCGCCTACCTGCCCGCCGCGTACCTGGTCGACCTGCGCGACGGCGGCCTGGTGACACTCTGGCTGGCCCTCGGCCTGTGGATGATCGCCCGTCTCGTCACCCTGTCGGTCCGCGCGTACGGGAGGGCGTGGCTGGTGGTCGGCGCCTGAGCGGCGGGCGGCCCGCCGCCCCCGTGGCCCGGCGGCCGTGACGGGCCGCGCGGATTCCCCTGCCCCGCAGGGGATGCGGGTCGTCCGGGTGCCGCGTGGAGGGCGGACGACGTGGCCGTGACGGGCGGTGTCCGCCCGATCGGGTGATCCACGCGTGACACTGTGGTGTCCACCACGTGACCGGATAGCCCTTGTCCAGCGGAACTCTCCTACGGCACTGTGAAACGAGTCCGACAATACGGGTTATGCACCCACCACGATTGGTCACATCGTGCCCGAAGGTTCTTCCCTTTCGATAGTGCGCCGCATGCCACCGAGCCATGCCACCGGCCGATGGACCGGTGCGCGCCACGGCCTGCCCACCGCCTACCGCAGGAAGGACCTCATCGTCCTCGGCCTCGGTGTCATGATCGGCGCGGGCATCTTCAGCCTCGCGGGCCGTCAGGCGGCCTCCATGGCCGGACCGGGCGTGATCCTCTCCTTCATGATCGCTGGAATCACCACCCTCCTCGTGGCCTTCTGCTTCGCGGAACTGTCCTCGGCCATGCCGAGTTCGGGAAGCGCCTACACCTTCACCTACGTCATCTTCGGCGAGGTCTGGGCGTGGGTGGTGGGCTGGTCCCTGGTGATGGAACTCCTGCTGGCCACCTCGGTGGTGGCCCGCGCGTGGTCGCTCTACGCCGCCCAGATGCTCGCCGACTTCGGCGTGACCTTCCCGGACGTGATCGCCGGGGTGGTCGGTCAGGCCGAGGGGTTCGACCTTTTCACGATCTTCATCCTGGTCGTCCTGACGGCGGTGGTGGCCCTGGGCGCCCGCGTCGGCCTGCGCGCGCTGTGGATCATCGTGGTGGCCAAGCTGCTGGCCATCGGCGCGGTCATCGTGGTCGGCGCCCTCCACTTCGACCAGAACAACCTCATGGCCATCCCGGTGCCGGCGGAGCCCGCGGCCAAGGCCGCGGACACCATGGACTCCCCGGTGCTCGGCATCATCTTCGGCCAGACGGGCGCCTTCGGCTGGTTCGGCATCTTCGCCGCCTCCGCGGTCATCACGTTCGCCTACATCGGCTTCGACGTCGTGGCCACCGGTGCGGAGGAGGCCGAGGACGCCCCCCGTTCCATGCCGAAGGGCATCATCCGCAGCCTGGTGATCACCACGGTCCTGTACATCGCGGTCGCCGTGGTGATGGTCGGCATGACCCCGTACGACAAGATCAACAAAGACGCGCCGCTCGCCAACGCCTTCCGCAGCGCCGGCGAGGGCTTCATGGTGCACATCATCAACATCGGCGCGGTGCTCGGCCTCACCACCGTGATCCTGGTGCTGCTCGTCGGCCTGACCCGTGTGCTGTTCTCCATGGCGCGCGACGGGCTGATCCCCCGCTCGCTCTCCAAGATCAACCGGAGCTACCACAGCCCGACCCGGGTCACCCTGATCATCGGTTTCCTGGCGATCCTGCTGGCCGAGTTCGTGAACGTGCTCACGCTCGAACCGCTGGTCGTGATCGGCGCCCTGTTCGTGTTCATCGCGGTGGCGGCGGGGGTGATCAGGATGCGGAAGACGATGCCGGACCTGCCCCGCGGGTTCCGCACGCCGCTCTCCCCGGGCGTGCCGATCGCCTCGATCCTCGCCTGCCTCTGGCTGATGGTGAACCTCCAGCTCATCACCTGGCTGTACTACATCATCTGGATGGCCTTCGGCGTCCTGGTCTACCTGATGTACGGCAGGCGCAACAGCGTGCTCGCCGAGCTGTCGGAGCCGCTGCCTCCCGGGGGTCCCGGCGACCGCACCGCCCGGGGACCCTTCGACCCGCCGGGCCCGCCCGGCCCGCCCGATCCCTTCGGCCCGGGCGGCCCCGGTAGACCGGGTGGACAGGGCGGACCCGGTGGTCAGGGCGGACCCTACGGTCCTCCGAACCCCTACGGGCCTCCCGGCTCGTCCGGGCCCTACGGAACGCCCGAACCCTACGGGCGGCCACCCGGGGTCTCCGGTCCCTACGGACCTTCCGGGCCTGCCGGACCTTCCGGACCGCCCGGCCCCTACGGCCCCGGTGGCGGTTCCCGGGGCAGGCACCGCCGCTGAGGAGACCCGGGCAGCGTGAGCCGTGGTCCGGGGATCCTGGGAGCGGAACCCGGAACCCGGGACCCGGGGACCCGGGAGCGGGCACACGGCGCGTTCCCTGGCCTCCCGGCGCCTCCCTGAGCCCTCCTGCGCCTGCCCGGAACCTTTCACGGGTCTCGGGGTCACGTACGGTTCTCTCCGGGCGTGCGGGGCCCCTGAGGGGCAGGAAGACACGGAAGGACACAGGGGCCGCAGAGGTCACGCCCGCGGGCCGGCGCGGGAACCGCACCGGCCATCGGCGGATGCCCGGCAGGCGCTCAGCGGCTCACAGACGCCGGGCGTCGATCACGGTCTGAACGAACTCCCTGGTACGAGCCTCGCGGGGATCGGTGAAGATCTGCTCGGGAGTACCGCGCTCCAGCAGCACCCCGCCGTCCAGGAAGCAGACGGTGTCGGCGATCTCGCGGCAGAAGCCCATCTCGTGGGTGGTCAGGATCATGGTCATCCCGCCCGCCTTGAGCTCCCGGATGATCTCCAGCACCTCCTTGACCAGTTCGGGGTCCAGTGCCGAGGTGACCTCGTCCAGCAGCATGAGCCGCGGCTTGGTGGCCAGGGCCCGGATGATGGCCGCGCGCTGCTGCTGACCGCCGGAGAGCTGGTCGGGGTAGGCGCCCGCCTTGTCCGCCAGGCCGAACCTGGCGAGCAGCTCACGAGCCTGCCGTTCGGCCTCCTGCCTGCCCGTCCCGTGTACCTTGCGGGGGGCCAGCGTGACGTTGTCCAGCACGGTCATGTGCGGGAACAGGTTGAACGCCTGGAACACGATGCCCATCCGCTTGCGCACCTCGTCCGGATCGGTCCGGACATCGGTGATCTCCTCGCCGTCCAGGTGGATCGTGCCGTCGTCGGCCGTCTCCAGCAGGTTGACGCAGCGCAGCAGGGTGGACTTGCCCGACCCCGAGGCCCCGATCAGGCAGACCACCTCGTGCGGCTCGACCTCCAGGTCGACGCCGCGCAGCACGCTGTGGCCGTGGTAGTTCTTCCACAGGCCCTCGATGCTCAGCAGGCTCATGCCGCCGCCCCCCCCTCCGCCGTCCCCGCCACCACCGTCCCCGCCGCCGCGGTCCCCGCCGCCGCGGTCCCCGCCGCCACCGTCCTCGCTGCCGTCGCCACCACGGTCCTCGCCGCCGTCCGACCGCTCACTGGCTCCGCCTCCGCTGCGAACGCGCCGCCAGGTAGTCGGTGAAGCGCGCCATCGGGATGGTGAGCAGGATGAACAGCAGCGCCGCCACCAGGTAGGGCGTGTAGTTGAAGGTGCTGGCCGCGTGGATCTGCGCCTGCCGCAGCGCCTCGAGCGGGCCGATCGTGGCGACGAGCGCGGTGTCCTTCTGCAGCGAGACGAAGTCGTTGAGCAGCGGCGGCACCACCCGTCGCGACGCCTGGGGCACCACCACGTAGCGCATGGTCTGGCCGTGGCTCAGACCCAGGGAACGCGCGGCGGCCCGCTGGCTGGGATGCACCGACTCGATGCCCGCCCGGAAGACCTCCGCCACGTACGCCCCGTAGGAGAGGGTGAGCGCGATGATGCCCAGCGTCGCGAGATCCGTCGGCGTGCCCTGCAGGCCGAGCGCGGGCAGGCCGAACCCCACCAGATAGATGATCAGGATCGTGGGCACGCCGCGGAAGACGTCGGTGTACAGCACCGCCAGGGCACGCAGCGGGAAGAACACCGGGGCCTGCAGGTTGCGGATCAGCGCGACCACGAGCCCCACGACGAGGATCAGCGGCTCCGCGATCAGGAAGATCTTGATGTTGAGCAGGAAGCCGCTCAGCACGTCCGGCAGTGCCCGGACGAGTTGTTCGGGGTCGAAGAACGTCTCCCGTACGCGGGGCCAGCCCGGGGAGGTGGTGAAGAGCCAGGCGAGCAGGACGAGGACGAGGACCGTCGAGACCGTCGCGATCGAGCCGGAGCGGACCGACGACCGCCTGCGCAGCCGCTCCCGCTCGACCTGGCGGTCGCTCTTCGTCCAGCCGTCGGGGACCCGCAGGCCCTCGTCGTTCCTCATCGGGCGCCGTCGTGCGCACCGCTCGCGCGGCGCGCCCGGGGGCGGATCCTCGCCGGGCGTGACATCGGCACGCTCGCGGGACGTGACGCCGGCACGGGGGACGGTGACGTCACTTCAGCTCCGGGGCGCCCGCGGCGGACCCGAGCCACCTGGTCTCGATCTTCGCGAGCTCACCGGACGTGGCCAGCTCGTCGATCGCCCCGTTCACGCAGCTCACCAGGGGGCTGCCCTTCTCGAAGACCGCGCCGAAGACCTCGGGAACGCCGGAGGCGGTACCGAACTGACCGACGATCCTGGAGTTGTCGACCTGGGCCGCGGTCACGTAGAAGGCGGTGGGCAGGTCCACCACCACGGCGTCGACCTGCTTGTTCTTCAGCGCGTTGACGGCGTCGATCTGCTCGTTGTAGACGTTGGGCTCGGCCGAGGGCCGGATGACGTCCTTGACCGCCTGCAGCGAGGTGGTGCCGACCTGGACGCCGATCTTGGCGTCCTTCAGGCTCGCCAGATCCGTGGCGGAGGCGACCTTTGAGGCCTCCAGCGCGACCACGGCCTGCTTGACCGTGTAGTAGCCCTTGCTGAAGTCGACGACCTTGGCCCGGTCGGGGGTCACCGAGACCTGGTTGAGGTCGAAGTCGAACTGCTTGGCTCCGGGGGCGAACGCGGAGTCGAACTTCACCGTGGCCCAGGTGACGTCACCGTTGGCGAAGCCCAGCCGGTCCGCCACGGCGTAGGCCACCGCGCTCTCGAATCCCTTGCCGTTGGACGGGTCGTCGTCGGCGAACCAGGGCTCGTAGGCGGGCTTGTCGGTGCCGATGGTCAGCTTGCCGGGGGTCTTCAGCGGCAGGCTCTCCTTGGCGCAGGGGTCGGCACCGGAGGAGGCCGTCCCGGCGGCGCCCGGGGCCGAGGGGCTCGCCTGGGTCGTCTCCGAGGCCGGGGCACAGCCCACGGCGGCCACCGCCAGGGCGCCGAGGGCGAACAGCGTCGAAGGACGGACCATGACAAGACCTCCAGGATGAAGCAGCGACCCACGAATTGTACGTATCCCCGATGACCTGGAGCGACGGGGTCCCGCCGGGCGCCCCGCAGTCGGCGTTCGGGGGCGCCTACGCCGCCCGCGGCGGGTTCGCCGGGCCGTTCGCGCTGAGGGCCGAGCCGCCGGGCCCGACCGGCCCGGCGGAAGCGGGCGGGCCGTTCGCGCTCAGGGCGGGACGGCCGGGCGGAAGCGGGCGAGCCTTCGCGCTCAGGGCGGGACGGCCGGGCGGAAGCGGGCGAGCCTTCGCGCTCAAGGCGGGACGGCCGGGCCCGAGCGGTCGTCCGGCGCCTCCCCGCCGGCCGGAACCCCGATGTGTGATCCGGCGGGGAGATCCCCGGTGCGGGTCCGGAAACGCGCGCGGGCCCCCCTCCCGTCAGGGAGAGGGGCCCGCGCCGGTGGAACGGGTCAGGCCGCGACGACCTCGATGTCGAGGGAGGCGGAGACCTCCGGATGCAGCTTGACGCTGACCCGGTGGGTGCCGAGGCTCTTGATCGCGGAGGCGATCTCGATGCGACGGCGGTCGAGCAGGGGGCCGCCGGCGGCCTTGACGGCCTCGGCGACGTCGCCCGTGGTGATGGAGCCGAAGAGGCGGCCGGACTCGCCGGCCTTCGTCTTCAGCTGCACCTTGAGGGCCTGGAGCTGGCCCGCGACCTCCTTGGCGGTGCCGAGGTCGCGGATCTCGCGGGCGTCACGAGCCTTCTTGATCGAGGCGATCTGCTTCTCGCCGCCGCGCGTCCACAGGATCGCGAAGCCACGGGGGAGCAGGTAGTTGCGGCCGTAGCCGCTCTTGACCTCGACGATGTCGCCGGGCGTGCCGAGGCCGGTGACCTCACTGGTGAGAATGAGCTTCATCTGTCCGACCTCCTTAACGCGCGGTGCTCATGTACGGCAGGAGCGCCATCTCACGAGCGTTCTTGATAGCGGTCGCCACGTCACGCTGGTGCTGGGTGCAGTTGCCCGTCACCCGGCGGGCACGGATCTTGCCGCGGTCGGAGATGAACTTCCGAAGCAGCCCCGTGTCCTTGTAGTCGACGTAGGAGATCTTGTCGTGGCAGAACAGGCAAACCTTCTTCTTGGGCTTGCGCAGTGCCGGCTTGGCCATCGTGGTGCTCCTTTCAGAGCCCCGCCGTCAGGCGGGAATGGTCGCTGCGGATAGGGACTGGGGTGCGGGGCGCGATCGTGGCCGCCCGCGCGAGTCGTGGCTAGAAGGGCGGTTCGTCGCTGAAGTCGCCGCCGCCGAAGCCGCCGCCACCCTGCTGGCCGCCCTGCTGGCCGCCCTGCTGACCGCCGCCCCCGTAGTTGTTGCCACCGCCGCCGGAGAAACCGCCGCCGCCACCTTGCGGTGCGGCGGGCGCCGCGGAGGCCCACGGGTCGTTGGCCGGGCCGCCGCCGAAACCGCCGCCACCGCCACCGCCCTGACGGGCGGTCTTGTTGACCTTGGCGGTCGCGTTCCTCAGGGAGGGGCCGACCTCGTCGACCTCGACCTCGTAGACGGTGCGCTTCTCGCCTTCCTTGGTCTCGTAAGACCTCTGGCGCAGCCGTCCCTGGACGATGACCCGCATGCCGCGCTGGAGGCTCTCGGCGACGTTCTCCGCCGCCTGCCGCCACACGTTGCAGGTCAGGAACAGCCCTTCGCCGTCCTTCCACTCGTTGGTCGTCTTGTCGAGGAACCTCGGAGTGGATGCGATGCGGAACCGGGCCACCGCTTGCCCCGTCGGGGTGAAGCGCAGCTCGGGATCGTCGACGAGGTTGCCGACGATGGTGATCGTGGTGTCGCCTGCTGCCATGGCTGGAGCTGCCCTTCCTGCGGCCTTCGCTGGTTATCGGCTCAGAGTACGACTGCCGCCCGACAAAAGCCGGGGTTTAGTGCACGTCCGGGCGCAGGACCTTGGTCCGCAGGATGCCCTCGTTGAGGTTCATCTGACGGTCGAGCTCCTTGACGGTGGCCGGCTCGGCGCTCAGGTCGATGACGGCGTAGATGCCCTCGGGCTTCTTCGCGATGTCGTAGGAGAGCCTGCGGCGACCCCACACGTCGACCTTCTCCACGGTGCCGCCGTCGTTGCGGACGACCGTGAGGAACTGGTCGAGGGAAGGGGCGACCGTACGCTCATCGAGCGAGGGGTCAAGAATGACCATCACTTCGTAACGGCGCATGCTGACTTCCAACCTCCTCTGGACTGTTGCGGTCACGACACGGTGCCGTGACAGGAGGACGCTGACGTGCTGCACCCCCGACGCCCATTTCGGCGTCCTGGGTGGAGGGTGGGCGATAACACACCCGTTCGACGTAGCCGTGTCAGCCTACCAGTCCGGTGGAGGTCGGCCCGTCGCCGCGCCGGGCGGGTCCCGAGGTGGGAGGGAACTCGCCGGTGCGTCCTTCGGCGTCCGTCACGGGGGTTCCCCGTGGGGCCCCGACGGCGGCCGAGGCCGCACCGGCGGTCGGGTGGCGGCGGGGCGGCTAACTCAGGTTCAGGTCCACGCCCAGCAGCACGAGGAACCACAGGAAGACCGCGAGCAGGGCCTCGGCGATGTCCTTGAGCAGGGCGGGCGTGATGTAGTCGTACACCCAGGCGACGTAGAGGCCGATCAGGATGTAGATCAGCAGGACGAGACTCATCCCTCGGCGGCGGTAAGCCATGTGAACTCCTCGTTCTGGCCCGTGGGGGCGGGCGGTGGGGCGCGCCCTGCGACTGCCCCGGCTTCGGACGTTGAAACGGCTACTCTCGGATACATGCCGCTTATCGGAGCTCATGTCGATCAGGACGACCCGCTGGCGCACGCCAGGGCGCGCGGCGCCGAGGTCGTGCAGTTCTTCCTCGGTGACCCCCAGGGCTGGAAGGGCCCGGTCGTCGGCGACAGGACGGGGCAGATCAAGGACTCGGACGTGGCGGTCTACGTGCACGCCCCGTACGTGATCAACGTGGCGACCGCCAACAACCGGGTCCGCATCCCCAGCCGGAAGCTGCTCGCCGCGAATCTCGCGGCCGCGGCCGAGCTGGGGGCGCGCGGGCTGATCGTGCACGGCGGGCACGTCGGCGCGGGCGACGACCCGCAGACGGGCTTCGACAACTGGCGCAAGGTGTTCGAGCGCCTGGAGGGGCACGACGTCCCGGTGCTGATCGAGAACACCGCGGGCGGCGGCAACGCGATGGCCCGCAAGCTGGAGCGCATCGGCCGGCTCTGGGACGCGCTGGACGGGTTCGACGTCGGATTCTGCCTCGACACCTGCCACGCCCACGCGGGCGGCGAGGACCTGGCGGACGTGGTCGAGCGGGTCATGGCGATCACCGGCCGCATCGACCTGGTCCACTGCAACGACTCGCGCGACGCCTTCGACTCGGGCGCCGACCGGCACGCGAGCCTGGGGGCGGGAACGATCGACCCCGAGCTCATCCTCCAGGTGTGCCGGAGCGCCGGCGCGCCGATCGTGGTGGAGACGCCCGCCGACGGCCAGGCCCAGGACATCGCCTTCCTGCGGTCGAAACTGTAGACGGGGCCGGGCGCGGCGCGGCGATCCGTCCACAGCCTGTGGATAACTTCATGGGATTACTTCACCGCGATAACGGGTAAGGGGTCGGGCCGCATCGGCCCGCCGCAGGTCAGCCCACCCAGGCGCCGTCGACGAAGATCAGGGTGTTGAGGGCCATCAGCGGCCCGACCAGCAGGGCGTAGCCGATGATGACCCACTTCCGCCACGGCGCCGGACCGTTGCTCGCCCTGGCGATCAGGATGAAGAGCGGCCACCACAGCAGTGCCGAGCGCGGGACCGACAGGTAGTAGGCGGAGCAGAGCAGGGCACCCACCTGGAGGCCCACGTACACGAGCTCGCTCCACCGGCGCATCAGGAGCAGGACCAGCACGAGCACGATCCCGACGACCGCCCCGGCGATCTCCAGCCGGAACGCCCAGGCGACCCTCCCCTCGCCCATGGCCGCGTTCCACGTCGTCATCAGCGACTCCCACGGCCAGACCATGTGCCGTCCCCAGCCGGCCTCCTGCGCGGTCTTCCAGGCCAGCCAGTCGCCGGTACGGGAGTGCTGATAGGCGGAGTAGAGCGCCGGCGGCACGAAGGGGAGCACCAGCCACCCGGCCCGCCGCAACGGCTGCCGCCGGGCGAGGAACTCCACGATCAGCGCGCAGGCCAGGAACAGGCCGGTGATGCGCACGCAGGAGGCGCCCGCGGCCAGGGCGGCGGCCAGCGGCCAGCGGCCCTGACGCGCCGCGAGCCAGGCGGGCAGCGCGAAGGCCAGGAAGAGCGACTCGCTGTAGCCGGCGAACAGGAACACCGCCATCGGCCAGAGCATCAGCGCCAGCACCGCGCGCCAGCCCGTCCCCGGCCGCCCCTCGAACTCGGCCAGCCTGGCCAGCGCCATCATCGCGACCGCACCGGCCGCGAACGAGATCAGCAGCCCGGCGACCGTCCAGTCGTCCACCAGCAGGTGCACGGCGCGCAGCGCCAGGGGCATGCCGGGGAAGAAGGCGGGCAGCCCTCTGTCGGGGTCGGCCCCCGGCACCCCGTCGTAGCCGTGCTCGGCGATGGTGACCAGAAGGTTGGCGTCCCAGTTGCGCCAGCGCTCCAGGAAGGGTCGCGGGACCGCATCCCCCTCCATCATCGCCTGGGCGCCGACGACCGTCAGGACGACGATCCCCACGCGCGAGGCCAGCCAGAGCAACAGCCCCTCGGACGCGGTGTCGCGCGGGGGGCCGGCCGGAGTGGTCACCTGGGCAGAAGCGGTCACAAGGTGGAATTGTCGCGGATCATCCCTCTCGCGGCCAGCCCCGGCGCCCACGGGACGGATCATCCGTCCACCCGGCGCCCCCGGCACCCGTCATGGAGACCCGGGGGCGCCACGGAGACGCTAGGAGAGCGCCAGCCTGAAGCGGTCCGGGGCGCCGTCGAAGACGCCTCCCGCCCGGTCGTCGCTCCCGTCCTCGCGGATCACGTCCTTCTCCGGAGAGAGAATGTCCCGTACGACGAACGCCATCATGATCAGAATGGTGACCACCCGGCCCCACACCCCGGTGAAGTACGTGTCGCCGGCGATGCCCAGGGCCTCGTTGCCCGGCTGCAGGCCCACCAGGTAGAGCCAGATCGCGAAGAAGTACCAGCACTCGGCGAGCTGCCAGAGCGCGAGCGGCTTCCAGCCCGGCCTGGCCAGGACCGCGAAGGGGATCAGCCAGAGCACGTACTGCGGCGACCAGACCTTGTTGGTCAGCATGAACGCCGCCAGGGTGAGGAAGCACAACTGCATCAGCCGGGGACGCGTCCTGGCGGTCAGCGAGATCACGGCGATGGCCAGGCAGAACGCGGCCAGGGAGACGATGCCCAGCTTGTCGAGGAGCGCGCCGTCACCCAGGACGGGCCACTGCTTCTGCTGGAAGAAGTACCAGATCGAGCCCCAGTCGGCCGGGCGTTCCTGGCTGAAGACGTAGAACCTCTTCCAGCCGTCGAAGGCGAAGAACATGATCGGTACATTGACGACGAGCCAGGCCCCCACGACGCCGCCGAGCGTCTGCAGGAACGGCTTCCACCGGCCGGTGCGCAGCGTCAGCAGGAAGAGCGGGCCCAGGAACATCAGCGGGTAGAACTTCGTGGCGATCGCCAGGCCCAGCAGGATGCCCGCGAGCCACTGCTTCCGCTTCGACCAGGCCAGCAGCGCGCCCAGCGCGAGGGCGTTGGCCGCCAGGTCCCAGTTGATGTACGCGGTGAGGATCAGCGCGGGCGCCAGGGCGTACCAGAGCGCGTCCCAGCGCCGGGCCGGGCCGGCCAGCGTGGCCATCAGCAGCACGCCGACGACCAGGCAGATCGCCATCAGGACCACGGTGAGGTCGTAGAACGCCGTCCCCGGGTCGCCCATGGGGCTCACGATCCGGCGGAAGAACTCCATGATCCCGCCGATGCCGACGGGGTACTCGACCGGGTAGTCGAAGTAGGGGATCTTGCCCTCGTTGAGCTTCTCGTTCCACCACAGGGGATAGATGTCGGTGTAGCAGAAGTTCGTGAACTGCTTCGTCCCGTCGTTCCAGGCTCCGCCGACCCGGCACGGCCACTTCCAGAACCAGGCCAGCACCGCCCCCAGCCCCGCGAACAGGGCCAGGGGCACGTACGGGAGGGTTCGGGCGCCGAACTCGGACGACACGTCCCGCGGCGGCTCGGGGTTCTCGGGGTTCTCGGGGGTCTTCAGGTTCTTCATCACGACCGCCGCTGGTTCGTGGCGGGCGCCGGCACGGCCGCGCCGGGGGCGCCGTTCTGGCCGAAGTCCCCCTCGGGCCGCTGTTCCTCGAAGCCTCCCCCGCCGTCACCGCCGTCACCGCCGCCGCCGTCGCCGGTGCCTCCGCCGCCGTCACCGCCTCCGCCGCCGTCACCGCCGCCGTTCTCGCCGACGCCGCACGAGCCGTCCCAGGGCAGGCACTCGCGGCCCTCGGGGTCCTCGGTCCCGTCACCGCCGCCGTCGGACCAGCCGTTCTCGTCCCCGTTCTCGTCGGGGAACGGGTTGGTCTCCTCGGCCGTCGGCGTCGGGCTGGGAGTCGGGGTGGGGGTGGCCAGGTTGCTCTGGGTGCCGACGTCGGCCCTCGGCGGGAAGGGCACGACCTCGTGCTTGGCGGTCGCGACCTGCATGAAGTCGTGCCAGATCTGGGTCGGGGTGCCACCGCCGCCGATGAAGGAGGGCATCGACTCCTCCTTCCACAGGATCTTCTCGTTGGGGATCTTACGGTTGGGCATGCCGTACTTGTCGACCTTGAGCCTGCGCGTCCCGGCCCTGTTGTAGGGGACGTCCTTGGCCATGCCGACCGCGGTGACCAGCTGCGGGGTGTAGCCGACGAACCAGGCGTCCTTGTAGTCGTTGTTGGTGCCGGTCTTGCCGGCCACCGGGCGGGTGCCGATGTTCGCCGCGGTGCCGGTGCCGCTCTTGACCACGGCCTGGAGCGCGACGGTCGCGTCGGCGGCGGACTCGGGGGTGATGACCGTCTCCGGCACGGCCAGTTCCGGGACCCTGACCGCGCCGTTGGAGTCGACCACCTTGACGACGGTGTGCCAGTCGACGTGCTTGCCCTCGTTGGCGAAGATCGAGTAGCCGGCGGCCTGCTCGACCGCGGTGACCGACGCGACACCGATGGTGGCCTGGTAGTTCTGCTTCTCGACCGCGTAGTCGACCCCGTTCATGCCCTCGTAGGCGGGGTTGCGCTTGGCCCTCTCGCCCACGCCCGCCTCGGTGGCGATCCGCGCCACCTCCTTGAGGGTGACGGCCTGGCCCATCTGCGCGAAGACGGTGTTGACCGAGCTGGCCATGGCCGTGACCATGTTGATCGGCCCGAACCCCTGCCTGTTCGAGTTGCTGATCGGCTTGGTGTTCGGCATCTCGATCGTGGGCTTGCCGTCGACGTAGCTGTTGAGCGACCTGCCGCTCTCCAGCCAGGCCGCGAGCACGTAGGGCTTGAAGGCCGACGCCGCCTGCTTGGTGACGTCGAACGCGCGGTTGACGGAGTACTTGATGAAGTCGTCGCCGCTGTAGAAGGCGAGCACCCGGCCGTTCTTGGGGTTCACCGTGGCCATCGTGGCGTGGATGGTCGGGTCCAGCCCCTTGGTACGGCCCTTGACCGCCTTCTGCGCGGCCCGCATGAGGCTCTTGTCGAAGGTCGTGTAGACCTTGAAGCCGCCGATCTCCAGGTCCTTGCGCTCGATGCCGCGTTCGCCGAGCTCCCGCAGGACGATGTCGAGCATGTAGCCCTGGAGCCCCTTGAAGGGCTGGTTGATCTTGTAGTCGGCGAACTCCAGGTCCTCGAAGGGGCTGCCGGCGTACTTGCCGTACTTGGCCGGGTTCATCTCCGCCATGTTCTTCAGCGCGATCTCGTAGCGCTCCTTGGTGGCGGCGTACTTCCCGGCCCGCTCCTGGATGTCGAAGGCGTCGGGGCTCTGGATGTGGCCGGCGAGGTAGGCGCCCTCCTGCACGGTCAGCTCGTCGACGTTCTTGTCGAAGAACTGCTGGGCCGCGGCCTGGATGCCGTTCGCGCCGCGGCCGAAGTAGATGGTGTTCATGTACTGCTCGAGGATGGCGTTCTTCGGCAGTTTCTTGCTGATCTTGACGGCGACGAAGATCTCCTTGATCTTGCGCTGCACCGACACTTCCTGGTTGAGCCCCTCGTAGTAGGCGCGGGCCATCTGCTGGGTGATCGTCGAGGCGC
Organism: Streptosporangium sp. NPDC023615; assembly: GCF_040640155.1. Classification (NCBI taxonomy): domain Bacteria; kingdom Bacillati; phylum Actinomycetota; class Actinomycetes; order Streptosporangiales; family Streptosporangiaceae; genus Streptosporangium; species Streptosporangium sp. NPDC023615. The sequence continues at coordinate 117,075 of NZ_JBFABE010000004.1, read as the reverse complement.
CCTGGAGCTGGGCGCCGCTGACGGTGCTCCAGACCGAGCGGGCCATGCCGTACGGGTCGATGCCGCTGTCGGTGCGGAAGGTCTGGTTCTCCAGCGCGATGACCGCGTCCTCGACGTGGTCGGGGATCTTGTCGATCGTCACCGGGGTGCGCTTGACGCCCAGGCGGGCCAGCACCTTGCCGTTGGCGTAGTAGATCATGCTGCCCCGGTCGTCCACGCTGTCCTTGGCGGTGGGGACCGGGGTGTTGGCGTAGGCCACCGCGATCATGCCGAAGACGCCGGCGGTGACGACCACGAGACTGGCCATCAGGATCTTCCAGCTGGGCAGGAAGCGCGTCCACCTCTTCTTCGGCGCGTCCTCCTCGCCGTCCCCGGGGCCGTCCCCGCCCGGGCCGCCCGGTCCCGCGGGACCGCCGGGCCCCTCGAGTGCGGCGGCACCCCGCGCCGTCGCGCCCGCGGCGCGTCCGCGGCGCCTGCGCCCGCCGCCCTCGCCCGGCCCGGAGCGTCCGCCGGCCGCCTGGGCGGCCGTCATCGACCGGGTGTCCTCGAACGCGGCCGCGGCGCGGCGGTCGTTCGGGTCGGTGTCCCCGCGGCGCGGATCGCCGCCCCTCGCCGTCGCCCCGCCACCGGGCGGCCCGTCGGCGAGACCGGCGTCGTGCCCGGGCGCCCCGCCCGTCCGCCGGGGGGCGCCACCGGGATAGGGTGCACCGGAAGCCGCGCCACCGGGACGCGATGCGCCCGGACCCGCGCCGCCCGGACCCGGGCCGCCGGGAGGGGGCGCGCCGGGACCGGGGCCGCCGGGACGCGCGTCACCTGAGGCGGGGTAGGGCATTCCCCCGGGCTGGGGCATCATCGCGGTCCGGGGATCGGCGCCCGCGCCCCGGGGCGGTTCGGACTGCCAGGGCTGCGCCGGTTGCGCCGGTTGTGCCGAGGATCGCGCCGGACCGGGCTGCGGTTGCCGGGACGGGTCCCACCCCGCGCCGCCGGTTTGGGCGCTTTGCGATGGGGGAACTGCACGGGGAGCGGCTCCTTGGCCTGAGCGACGGCGCCGCCCCTGACGAGCCGAACCGTCCGCGCCCTCCGGGCGCCCGTTCGGCTCCGGGTCATTGCTGTGGCTGTAACTCACGCGTCCTCGTTCGGTCATCGGGGTCTACACGGCGTGCAGGCGGGCGAGACTACCTCCCGGGTGACCTTCCGGTCGCCGAAGATCTCGTCGCCTTGGCTCACTGCTGGCCGGCCTGTTCGGGTGGATCTCCGTTCCCGGGGACGAACGAGATCGTCAACTGGTTCCGACAACAACCTTGGCAGACCTCTCCCGCGCCGACGCGGGATTTCCCGTATTGAAAAGCGGTCCGCGTCCCGCGGAGGCCGGGCCTCATCACCGTCTGCTGTGACCACATAAGCGCCAGACTACGGCTTTTTGTTGTTTGCTCCCAACCTCTTCGGAAAGTCGCTGATTGCAGACCTATATTGGATAGACGTATCCTGCTGATGTATCGGTTCGATACATCGACGCGAGAGGTGGTGGTTTCCAGTGGCCGGCGGACGAGGCGGCGTGCTGGAGCTGGCCGTGCTCGGGTCGTTGCACGAGACCCCGCTACACGGCTACGAGCTGCGCAAACGGCTCAACGCCCTGCTCGGCATGTTCCGGGCGTTCTCCTACGGCTCGCTGTACCCGTGCCTGCGCCAGCTCCTGACCGACGGGCTGATCATCGAGGACGGCGACGGCGCGGCGGCGGCCGCGCCCGCGGACGCGCCCACCGTGCTCTCCGGACGCCGATCGAAGATCGTCTACCGGCTGACCGCGGAGGGCAAGGAGCGCCTCCAGGAGCTGCTCACCCAGGCCGGTCCGTCCGCCTGGGAGGACGAGAGCTTCGGCGTGCACTTCGCCTTCTTCAGGCACACCGAGGCGGAGGTCCGGCTGCGCATCCTGGAGGGCCGCCGCAGCCGGCTGGAGGAGCGGCTGGACGGCGTGCGCACGGCCCTGGCCCGCACGCGCGAGCGGCTGGACAGTTACACCCTCGAACTCCAGCGTCACGGCCTGGAGTCGGTCGAGCGCGAAGTGCGCTGGTTGAACGAGCTGATCGCCACCGAGCGGCGGGCCTCGCCGCCGGAGGCCGGACGGCTCCCGGCGCCCGAAGAGTCGTTCCGGGCGCCCGCGCCCGGAACGGGCACGACGGGGCGGCGTGCCGTCCCCGAAGAGAACTGACATCACAGAGAACTAAAGGGGAGCGAGTGCCATGGGTTCGGTGCGCGTAGCCATTGTCGGGGTAGGCAACTGTGCCGCGTCGCTCGTGCAGGGCGTGCACTACTACCGGGACGCCGACCCCGGCGCCAGGGTGCCGGGCCTGATGCACGTGAAGTTCGGCGACTACCACGTCGGCGACGTCGAGTTCGTCGCGGCGTTCGACGTCGACGCCAAGAAGGTCGGGCGTGACCTGTCCGAGGCGATCGTGGCCTCGGAGAACAACACGATCAAGATCTGCGACGTGCCGCCGCTGGGCGTGACGGTGCAGCGCGGTCACACCTTCGACGGCCTGGGCGAGTACTACCGGGAGATGGTCGAGGAGTCCGACGACGCCCCGGTCGACGTCGTGCAGGTCCTGCGGGAGGCGCGGGTCGACGTCCTGGTCTCCTACCTGCCGGTGGGCTCGGAGGAGGCCGACCGCTTCTACGCCCAGTGCGCCCTCGACGCCAAGGTCGCCTTCGTCAACGCGCTGCCGGTGTTCATCGCCTCCGACCCGGTCTGGGCGCAGAAGTTCGTCGACGCCGGGGTGCCGATCGTCGGCGACGACATCAAGTCGCAGGTCGGCGCGACCATCACCCACCGCGTGATGGCCAAGCTGTTCGAGGACCGCGGGGTGGAGCTGCTGCGCACATACCAGCTCAACTTCGGCGGGAACATGGACTTCATGAACATGCTGGAGCGCAAGCGCCTGCAGTCCAAGAAGATCTCCAAGACGCAGTCGGTCACCTCGCAGATCCCCCACGAGATGCGCAAGGCCGACGTGCACATCGGCCCGTCGGACCACGTGCCGTGGCTGGACGACCGCAAGTGGGCCTACGTGCGCCTGGAGGGCAGGTCCTTCGGCGACACCCCGCTCAGCCTGGAGTACAAGCTGGAGGTCTGGGACTCCCCCAACTCCGCCGGCGTCATCATCGACGCGGTCCGCGCCGCCAAGATCGCCCTGGACCGGGGCATCGCCGGCCCGATCCTGTCGGCCTCCTCGTACTTCATGAAGTCCCCGCCGGAGCAGTACTCCGACGAGGAGGCCCACGAGTACGTGGAGAAGTTCATCCGCGGCGAGGTCGAGCGCTGACGTCCGGCCCGTGGCCCCGCCCCGGAACGGGGTGACGGACCTCGACGTCGATCGCGCTCCCCGAGCCGGAGCGTTGCGACGACCCCTCGAATTCGCCGAGGTCCGAAGTCTTCCGCGCGTGCGGAGACCAGCTTGAGAACATGCGGTGCCCTCGCCACCCCTGACGAGGGCACCGCACTCATCCCGCGGACGACCCTCCTGGCGGCGGCCCTTCTGGCCGCGCGCCGTCGCCCGCGGGAGTGAAGACGTGGCGGTACGGGAGAGCCGGTCGCCGCACCGTCGCGCTGCTCATGGAGCCGTCTCCGGCTCGGGGTGGCGCTCGACGATCCGGCGCGTGACCCGTGCCGGATCGTCGGCCAGTACATGACCGACGGGTTCACCTATGAAGGAGAGCTCTTGAAGAAGGCCGTCCCGGCGCGGTCGGCCCACACGGGGCGTAGGTGACCGGTCGCCTTGGAGCTGGGTCCGCCACAGGTCGAGTTCCACCTGCTGCATCAGGTCCCACAGTTCACCGGCGCTGTCCGCATGCACGGCGCGGCACCGGACCAGGTCGGTGCACTCCCACGCCTCGAAGCGGCGGTGGCGCAGACTCCAGAAGACCATCCAGGTCGGCGCGTGCTCCTGTACCTGCCGGGCGGCTCGTGCCGCCAGGGCGTCATCGCGGGACGACATGGTCGGCCACCAGAACGTCGGCGAGCAGCGGCAGTTCGCTGCCGAGCACGTCGGTGAGCGGGCGGGAGCACAGGATCCGGTAGTGCTCGGCGAGCCGTTCGGCCGCGGCGGCCGTCATCGCCTCCGAGACGGCTAGCGGCCTGCCCCGGCGCGAGAGCTTGGGGGAGGTCCAGCGGAACTCCTCGCCGTCGGTGTAGGCGATCAGTCCGTAGTAGATCGACACCGTGGCCCGGCCGGAGGCCAGCTCGTGGACGTCGGCCGCGATGCCGTGACGGGCCAGCGCGGCGGCCAGTTCCTCGGCGCGGCGCAGGGCGGCGGGCCGGTGCTCCTCGTCCCGGGCGTTGGTCGACGGCGCGGCGGCGTGCGCATGGGAAGGAAGTACGCCGCCGCGCCTGCTCATGGGGGTGTCGCCCTGCGGCGGGGCCGCGTTCATGCCGCGACCTCCCGCCAGGAGGGCTCGTACCGTCGGGACGGGAGGGTGTCCGGGAGGTGGCTCCGGCCGAGGGCGACGGCGAGCCCCGACCGGAGAGCCTGGTGCCGGTGCTCGGACGGGAGCGGCAGCGGGGTGAGCGGCGACCGGGCAGGTATCCGCTCGGGGCGCGGGGGCGGGGCGCCGACGTCGGCCGGGTGGAGGGCGTGGGCTGCGGCGCGGGCTCGTCGCCGGGCGAGGGGGTCGCGGGCGAGAGCCAGGCGGAGCGCGCGGTCGGCCCGCGTCTCAACCAGCCGGTGCGGGCGGGCATCGCCGGGGGCCGGGCGGCGGAGGTCGGTGCGGCCGTCAGGCCGGGTACGCGCCGGTGCCGCCTCGGGCTCGGCCCGGCGGGGCGCGGGCACGAGCGTCGGCTGCGCGGTGGCCTCGCGGGCGGACTCGAACCTCGGCAGGGTCCGGCCGAGACCGAGCCGGTGGCGCGCTTCGAGGCGCTCGTCCATCAGCTCGGCGGACGGCTGGAGGTACTCGTGGTCGGAGGCTTGGCCGGGGCAGCCGTGCGCGTAGGGGGCGTGTCCGCAGGTGGCGCATCCCATCGGCATGGGTGGGGCGTCGGCGAAGCAGTGGCAACCGGCCACCGTGGTCCGTTCGAGAACCGGAGCACTAGGCTTGTTCACGGGTCAGGACTCACTTCCTGATCAAGGAGCCCGTACGGCGTTACCGCGCCTGCGGGCTCCGCTTGTGCGCAGGGAAACGGAGTGTCACCACTCGCCTACGCCTTGACTCGGGCGATCCCATGGTGCTTGGCAGAGAGTCCGTGAAGTGCCACACCTTGTGTCACTGGAGTGGCTGCTAGATCACGCCGACCCATTCGGCGAAACCGACCAGGGTTTCGCTGCTGGCGCGGTGCAGGCGCAGCAGAGTCTCGGCGTCCTCGCGAACCCACGGATGTTCTCGGGTGTGCTGCGGCGCGATCCGGCGGGCCGTCCTCAGTGATTCGAACGCCGCGTCCTTCAGGCCGGCCCACAGCTGGGCTCTGGCCAAGTCGATGAAGAAGCCGCTGCGACGTTCGGCCGGCATGCTCGGAGGTGGCGACCAGTCAGCACCCAAAGTGAGGGCAAGCCGAAGGTGTTGGTCGCCCAGACCGAGCGCGACGGATACCTCATGGACGCGGACCGAGCAGGGACCGAACGCGGTCCCGTAATAGATGTCCTCAGGGACTATGTCGCCGAGCCGCCGCGCCTCACCCAGGTGGGCCATGGCGGCATCGGCGTTGGCCGCTCGCGCCGCGACGACGGCCGCTCGCATGTGCAAGGCTCCCAGGACGCCAAGGCGTTGACGCCCCGCCTCTTCCGGAAGGCTGTCAATCGCCGACTCGACAGCACGCAAACCCGCCTGGTACGCGTGTGCGGCGAAGAAGATCTCGGTACGCACATACGCGGTTGACGCACTCAAAAGAGGGTCCTCGGCGGTCGCCGAGACCTGACGCATCAGCTCGATCAGCCGGGCCGACAAATCCAGATAACCGTATTTGTAGGCGACCGCGTCAGAAGCTCGGTAGGTGTCGACGAGCAGCGCCGCGAAGGCGTCGGGATCAGCCGCCTCATGAGCCCCACGGATGAGTTCACCGAGCAGTTCGGGAAGGATCTGTGACAGCAGTACATATTGAGCACCCAGGCGCTTTTGAACTGCGCCGGTGACAGCTGCTCGAAGCGCAGGCAAGGGCCGCACCGGTCCCTTGTCGGGAACGTCGTAGGCGGTGATGACCTCGCGTAGAGCAGGGATCGCGTCGTGGACACGGCTGTCGAGGCGGCCGGAATCACCCAGGAGGCGCGATGGATCGACACCCAGTGCTGCGGCGATGGCGTCCAGGATGTGATCGCTGGGTACGCGCGTTCCCTGCTCGATCTTCCGAAGCATGCTGATGGAGACGCTGGCCGCCCGAGCAAGATCGGCTTGGTACATGCGGCGTGCGCCACGAATCGCGGCGATGCGCTCTCCGATGTTGTTTCTAGGTGCTGTGCGGGCCATCTCTGCGCTTACTTTCAGCTAATAGAGGTGGAAGTTGCGTAATGCTGTCGATCTTCCAGTCAGCTGCATTCAAGGTTGCCGCATCGTTTCCCCACAAGTACCCCCAGGGGCCGCGTCGAATCACACATGTACGTAGACCGAATGTCTTCGCGGGAATGATGTCGTTCGCAGGATGGTCACCTACGTAAACGGTCTCCTGAGCAGGCGCATCAGCAAGCTGGAGAACCTTTTCGAAAAACTCGGGCGCAGGTTTCGCGACACCCCATTCCTCCGAGGTGATGATGATGTCGGCGGGAATCGACAGCGCTCGCAGGAGATCACCGGCTTTGCGCGTCTGGTTTCCCGCGACGCAGACGCGAAGTCCCGCGTCGCGCAGAGCCTGCAGACCCTGCCGCACGTCGGGGTACAGGTCGGTCTCATCGAGGTGCTCGCCATAGCCGGCCTCCTCACGGGCCCGGCGCTCCGCATGCAGGTCGATACCGGGTCGAAGAATGCGGACCGCCTCCGCGTTGTCCATGCCGAGCGCCGTCACCGCGCCGACCAGGGCGGACAGGGTATGGCGAGGAACGTTCAACCAGTCCGCCCACGCCCCCCAGTAGCGGTCATCCCGAACCAGCGTCTCACCTATGTCGAACACCACAGTCGCGACCACACTCCGGAGAGTAAATCAGCGCGGCGGCGTGCGTCTGGGAAGGGCACAAGCGGACGTGTTCCGCCCGCAGGTGGGAGCTCTCGCGCCGGTGCTCCGCGGGCCTCTCTTACGTCAGCGGGCGGCGGGCGGCAGGTCGGCAGGGTCGGCGGCAGGCCAGGTGAGCGGGTCGGCGCCGAGCTCGGCGAGCTGGGCGACCTGTTCCCGGCACCACGGGGAGATCGGCAGGTGCCCGCCGAGCACCCCGTCGGTGAACTCCTTCCACGGCATCCAGCGCACCTCCCCGACCTCCTCGGGGTTCGGCACCGCCTGGGCACCGGCGACCACCCGGTAGACCGGGCAGAGCTCGTGCTCGACGATCCCGTTCTCCATGACCGCCCGGTAGGCGAAGCGCGGCAGGAGCAGGTCGAGGCGGCCCCCCTCCAGGCCCAGCTCGTAGGAGAGCCTGCGGGTCACCGCCTCCGACAGCGGTTCGCCGGGCAGCGGGTGGCCGCAGCAGCTGTTGGTCCACGCCCCGGGCCAGGTGATCTTGTGCGAGGCGCGGCGGGAGAGGAGCACCCGGCCCTGCTCGTCGAACACGTAGCTGGAGAAGGCCAGATGGAGGGGAGTGTCCGGACCGTGCACCGTGGCCTTGGCCGCCGTGCCGATCGCGTTTCCGTCGGTGTCGACGAGCACGACGTGTTCATCAGGCGTCACCCGACAGAGGGTACGTGACCGTGTCGGCCGCTCGCGCCCCCACATGGATACGTGATCAAAGGTCGGAAATGTTCGGCGTACATTCAGGGATGTTCCCGATGTCCGCCCGGGGGAGCCGCACATAGGCTGAGCGCGTGTCCTTCGTATCCGATCTACGCGTCGTCCTGGAAGGCCGGGACTTCAGGAGGCTGTACGCGACCCGCCTGGTCTCGCAGTTCTCCGACGGGATCTTTCAGTTCGCGGTGATCGGCTTCGCCTTCTTCAGCCCCGAGACGAGCACCAGCGCGGCGCAGGTCGCCGCCGGCCTGGCCGTGCTGCTGCTGCCGTACTCGATCCTGGGTCCCTTCGTCGGCGTGTTCATCGACCGCTGGTCACGGCGGCAGATCCTGGTCGTCGCCTCGCTGGCGCGCGGCCTGCTGCTGCTGGGCGCGGCGGGGCTGGTCGTCGCGGACCTGGCCGACGGGGTCTTCTACGTCGCCGCGCTCGGCGTGCTCGCGGTGAACCGGTTCTTCCTGGCCTCGCTGGGGGCCTCGCTCCCGCACGTGGTGCCGTCCGACCGGCTGATGGTGGCCAACGCGGTCACCCCGACCTCCGGCACCGTGCTCACCTTCGTCGGGGTGGGCGTCGGCTTCCTGCTGCGCTCGGTCCTCGGCGCGGGCGACCGGGGCACGGCGGTGCTGCTGGTCGTCGCCGGGATCGTCTCCGCGTCCACCGCGCTGATCGCCCTGACCATGGGCAGGAACCTGCTCGGCCCCGCCCACGACCCGGACCGGCCCCAGACCCGCGAGGCCGTGCGCCACGTGCTGTCCGGCCTGGTCGACGGCGCCCGGCACATCGCGCGTCATCGGGCCGCCGCCGCGGCGATGGGCGCGATGGCCACCCACCGGTTCATGTACGGCATGTGCACGGCGATGCTCATCCTGCTGTCGCGCTACTACTTCGCCGAGAACGCCGAGGACGCGCTGGCCATGGCCTCCCTGGTGGTCGCCACCTCGGGCGTCGGCTACTTCCTGGCCATCCTGGTGACGCCGTGGGCCACCGGGCGGTTCGGCATCGAGCGGTGGATCCCGGCCATGCTGGTCACCGCCGGGGTGCTGATGCTGGCGCTCGGCCTGCCGTTCCAGCGGTGGGGGTTCGCGGTCGCGGGCCTCGTGCTGGGCATCGCCGGGCAGAGCGTCAAGATCTGCGCCGACACCACCGTCCAGCGGGACCTGCGCGACGCCTACCTCGGCCGGGCCTTCTCCATCTACGACATGCTCTTCAACGGCAGTTACGTGCTGGCCGCCGCGCTGGCGGCGGCGCTGCTCCCGCCGGACGGCAGGTCGATCACGGTGCTGGTGCTCATCGCCGCGGGCTACGCCGGGGGCGCGGTGCTCTACCGGATCGTCACGCCGGCCCGAGCGCCCGAGCCACTGCCGTCATCGCCGTCGTGACCCGCGCCAGGTCCTCGTCGCCGATCGCGTAGGGCGGCATCGCGTACAGCAGCCGCCCGAACGGCCGCAGCCAGACGCCGTGCCGCATGACGACGTCCTGGACCGACGCCACGTCCACGGGCTCGCGGGTCTCGACGACCCCGATCGCGCCCAGGACCCGCACCTCGCGGACGCCGGGCGCGTCCGCGGCCCCGGCCAGGCCGTCGCGCAGGCCCGCCTCGATCCGCGCGACCTCCGCCCGCCACGGCCGCTCGCCGAGCAGCTCCAGTGAGGCGTTCGCGACGGCCGCGGCCAGCGGGTTGCCCATGAACGTCGGCCCGTGCGTCAGCACACCGACCCCCCGGGCCACCCGCTCGGTGCACAGCGTCGCGGCCATCGACAGGTAGCCGCCGGTCAGGGCCTTGCCCAGGCACATGATGTCGGGGCGGATCCCGGCGTGGTCGCAGCCGAACAGCTCCCCGGTCCTGCCGAACCCGGTGGCGATCTCGTCGGCGATCAGCAGGACGCCGTGCTCGTCGGCCAGCTCGCGCAGCAGCCGCAGGTAGGCCGGGTGGTAGAAGCGCATGCCGCCCGCGCCCTGCACGACCGGCTCCACGATGATCGCGGCCAGCTCGTGGGCGTGCCGGGCGACCAGGTCGGCCAGCCGGGCGGCGTAGCCCTCGTCGTAGGCGCGCGGCGGCCGGTCGGCGAACACGTGGCCGGGCAGCACGCCGGAGAACAGGTGGTGCATGCCGTCGTCCGGGTCGCAGACCGACATCGCGCCGAACGTGTCGCCGTGGTAGCCGCCCCGGACGGTGAGCAGCCGCCCCCTGCCGCTGAACCGGAACGCCATCTTGATCGCCACCTCGACGGCGACCGACCCGGAGTCGGCGAGGAACACCCGGGGCAGCCCGGTCATGCCGGCGAGCGTGGCGGCCAGCCGTACGGCGGGCTCGTGGGTGAGGCCGCCGAACATCACGTGCGCCATGTCGTCGAGCTGCTCGCGCAGCGCCCGGTTGAGGCGGGGGTGGTTGTAGCCGTGCACCGCCGCCCACCAGGAGGACATGCCGTCGATCAGCTCTCGGCCGTCGTCGAGGGTCAGCCGGACCCCGTCGGCGCGGCGGACCACGTACGGCGCCGCCGCCGGGGGCGAGGAGGCGTAGGGGTGCCAGACGTGCTCGCGGTCGAGCCGGGCGATCTCACCGGTCAGGAGGTCACCCCGTTCTCCCGGGCCCAGGCGCGCAGCGCCTCCTCGGCGGCCTCCCGGCCCAGAACGCCCCGGTCCAGGCGCATCTCCAGCAGGAACCGGTAGGCGCGGCCCACGACCGGGCCCGGCGGCAGGCCGAGGACCCGCTGGATCTCGTTGCCGTCGAGCTCGGGCCGGATCTTGCCGAGCTCCTCCTCCTCGGCCAGCCGGGCGATCCGCTCCTCGAGCTGGTCGTAGGTCGCCGACAGCGCCTGGGCCTTGCGCCGGTTGCGGGTGGTGCAGTCGGCGCGGGTCAGCTTGTGCAGGCGCTCCAGCAGGTGCCCGGCGTCGCGGACGTAGCGGCGCACCGCCGAGTCGGTCCACTCTCCCGAGCCGTACCCGTGGAAGCGCAGGTGCAGCTCCACCAGGCGTGAGACGTCGGCCACCACGTCCTTGGGGAACTTCAGCTCGGTCATCCGCTTCCTGGCGAGCTGGGCGCCGACCACCTCGTGGTGGTGGAAGGAGACCCGCCCGCCGGGCTCGTGCCGCCGCGTCTTGGGCTTGCCCACGTCGTGCAGGAGCGCGGCCCAGCGAAGGACGCGGTCGGGACCGCTCTCCTCCAGGTCGATCGCCTGCTCCAGCACGATCAGCGAGTGCTCGTAGACGTCCTTGTGCCGGTGGTGCTCGTCGATCTCCAGGCGCAGGCCGGGCAGCTCGGGCAGCACGTGCGCGGCCAGGCCGCTCTCCACCAGGAGCCTCAGCCCCTCGCGGGGATGGTCGCCGCACAGGAGCTTGTCCAGCTCGTCGCGGATGCGCTCGGCCGAGACGATGTCGATCCGGTCGGCCATCGCGCCCATCGCCGCCAGCGCCGCCCGGTCCACCGTGAAACCGAGCTGGCTGGCGAACCGGGCGGCGCGGAGCATCCGCAGCGGGTCGTCGCCGAACGAGCGCTCGGGGGGGCCGGGGGTGCGCAGCACCCGGGCGTGCAGGTCGTCCAGGCCGCCGTGCGGGTCGACGAACTCGCGGGACGGCAGGCGCAGCGCCATCGCGTTGACCGCGAAGTCGCGCCGGGCCAGGTCCCCCTCGAGCGTGTCGCCGTAGGCCACCTCGGGCTTGCGCGACCTGGGGTCGTAGGACTCGCTGCGGTACGTGGTGATCTCCAGCAGCCAGCCGCCCTTGCGGACGCCGACCGTGCCGAAGTCGATGCCGATCGTCCAGACGGAGTCGGCCCAGTCGCGGACGAGCTCCAGGACCGTCTCGGGCCTGGCGTCCGTGGTCAGGTCGAGATCGTTGCCGATCCTGCCCAGGAAGACGTCGCGTACCGAGCCGCCGACGAGGGCGATCTGGTAGCCCCGGGCGGCGAAGAGCTCACCGAGCTCGTCCGTCACAGGAGCGATCTTCCGGAACAGCTCACTCATGCCGTGGCGCTGGCTCTGGGTCAGATTTGAAAGGGACAAGCCGGGTAGGTCCTTCGGTTACGGAACATGTTCCCCTGCGGGCATACACCTGAAGCGATCACCAGGTTACGGTCGGTAGGGAAACCTCGGGGGCCGTGCGTCGAGGCAAGGAGCACACACATGAAGGATGCGCTCACGATCCACCGCTGGCTCCTCGCCCACCAGGTCCATCATGAGATCGTACGCCTTCCCCGCGCGATGACATGTTCGGACGAACTGCCCGAGGTGCTGGCGGCCGATCCGGAGCTCTGCGTGGGGGTGACGGTCTACGAGGTCACGACGCGGACGGACCGCGAGCCGGTGGCGGTCGTCGGCTCGGTCGGCACGCCCCCGCGTCCCGGCGTGATCGGCGGCCTGCTGAACGCCCGCAGGGTCCGCCCGGCCTCGGCCTTCACCGTCAACTCCGCCACCGACTACGCCGCGGGCCTGGTCTGCCCGTTGCTGCTGCCCGCCACCCTGACCGTGCTGGTGGACGGGCGGCTGACCGGTGTCGCCACGCCCGTGTACGTACCCACCGGAGAGCGCCGCACGGCGCTGTCGATCCGGGCGGATCACCTGCTGAGACTGGTCGCGGGAAGGGTCGTGGACCTGACCCGGCCCGCTTCCCGGAGGGAGCCGGTGACCTTTCCCCTCGCCGGTTAGGCCATAGCATTGCGGTCGTGCGCCGTACTCGACCCCTGGCCGGAACGTGATCCACAAGGCCGCGCTGCTGGCCCTGCTCGCCACGCTGCTCATGCCCGCGGCCGTGGTCCTTCCGGGCACGGCGAACGCCCGGGCGGCCTCGGTGAACCGCGCGGGCCTGCAGGTCGTGCTGGAGGCGATCGGCCCCGACGTCCCGCGTGACCCGACCACCGAGATCAAGATCTCCGGGTCCCTGGTCAACACCGGGAGCGAGCCGCTGACCGGGCTGCGCATCCAGATGAACTACTCGTCCCAGCCGTTCACCCGGCGCGACGAGCTGACGGCCTACCAGGCGGGACAGAGCCCCCTGCCGGCCCCCTGGTGCTGCCAGAGCTACGTCCAGGCCCCGATCGCGCCCGCGGGGAAGATGCCGTGGGAGTTCGTCTTCACCCCGGAGAAGCTCAACTTCACCCGCTTCGGCGTCTACCCGGTCGTGATCGAGGTCATCGACGCCCTCCAGCAGGAGGTCGCCGCCCTGCGCACCACGGTGACCTACATGCCGCGCGACGTCCGGGTACCCCGCACCCGGCTCGCCATGGTGCTGCCCGCCGTCGACCAGCCGCGCCGCAGCGGCGACACCGTCTTCGCCGACGAGGGCCTGGCCGCGGCGATGGCGTCCGGCAAGCGCCTGGACGACCTGCTCACGATCGCCCGGGACACCTCCTCGGCCAAGGGCCTCACCTGGGTGGTCGACCCGGCCCTGCTCGACGACGCGCGCGCCCTGGGCGGGCCGCACGCGGTCAGGGCCAAGGACCGCCTCCAGCAGCGCCCGGCGAGGACGGAGGCCGCCCGGTGGCTCGCCGGCTTCCGCGAGGCCGTCGCCGACCATCCGGTGATCGCCACCCCGTACGGCGACCCCGACGTGGCCGCGCTCGCCCACAACGGCGTCGACGACATCACCGCGACCGGGATCGACGCGGCCCGGATCGTCTCCAGGCAGACCCTGGGCCGCGACACGATCACCGACGTGAACTGGCCGGTGGACGGGCTGATCGACCACGACGGGCTGGACCTGCTGGCCACCGGCGGGGTCGACACCGTGCTGCTGGCCGCGCCGAACCTGCCCCCGGCGACGCCCCCGGGCACCCCCGTGGGCACCACGGGCACCTCTCCGGCGACCTCCGCGGGCATCGCCGCGGCCACCACCCCGGACGCCTGGGCGACCCTGGACAGCGTCAACGGCCCGATCACCGCCCTGGTGGCCGACGAGCCCCTGAGCGAGACCCTCGGCGCGGACACCTCCGCCTCCGGCGCGGCCCTGGCCGGGCGCCGGCGCTTCATCGCGGAGACGGCGATGATCGCCTCGGAGCCGGTGACCGCGACCAGGACCGTGATCGCCGTGCCGCACCGCCGGTGGGACCCGGACCCGGCGTACGTGACCGGCCTGGTGAGAACCGCCGCCACCCTGCCCTGGCTGGCGCCGGTCACGCTGGACGCGGTCAAGCGCGGCAAGGGCGCCCCGATCCCCCGGGCCGGGCTGACCTACACCGAGCAGGACCGGCGCCTGGAGCTGCCCAAGCCGTACCTGAGCTCCGTCAAGAAGGTCGGCGCCCGCGCCGACCTGACCGCCGCCGTCACCGTCGCGCGGGACCTGGACGCCTTCGACCTCGCGATGCTGCGGCTGACCTCCTCGGCCTGGCGAGGCAGGACCGCCGCCGCGACACCGTACGTCCAGCAGGTCGGGGAGGCGGTCGACGGCCGGATCGCCCTGGTCACCATCACCGGCAGCGAGCAGTCACGGCTGCGCACCCTGGCCGGTCGCGACGGCGACGTGCCGATCAGCGTGCGCAACCAGCTCGGCCCCGGCGACGCCGGCCGCGTGGTGGTCCGGCTCCGCGTCACCTCCGCCCAGCCCGAGCTGCTCAGGATCGAGCCCTACGAGGACCGGCTGCAGATCGAGGGCGGCCAGAACGAGACCATCCGGATCCCCATGACCTCGACCACAGCCAGCGGCCAGACCACCGTGAAGGTCCAGCTCACCACCGAGGACGGCCGCGCGTACGGCAAGCCGATCGAGCTGACCGTGCGCACCACCGGCTACACGGCGGTCGCGCTGGCCATCGTGGGGGCGGCCCTGGTGGTGATGCTGGCCGCCGTGGTGCTGCGCGTCCTGCGCCGCAGGGGGGGCCGCCGCCCCGTGGCCGCCCCGCCGGTGGCACGCGAGCGCGAGCCGGCCGGCAGCGAGTCCTGAGCGGTCCGGAGCGTCCCCCGGGCGGCCCGGACGATCCCGGGTGATCCCAGGTGATCCTGGGCCCGTCCAAGCCGATCTCGGGCGGCTCACACCTATTGTGGGCAACCCACATCCATTCGACCAGCCCGGACCGATCCCGAGCGGTTCCGGGCACCCGGCGGAGGAGAGCGCATGAGCAGGGTCCTGCGCGCGAGCGCGATCATGGCGGCGGGGACGATGGTCTCGCGCGTCACCGGCTTCGTCCGGACGGCGGTGCTCGCGGCGGCCATCGGCACCTTCGCGCTGGGCGACGCCTACAACGTGGCGTACACCATCCCGTTCATCCTGTTCGACTCCCTCCTCGGCGGGGTCCTGAGCAGCGTCGTGGTGCCGATGATCATCCGGCGGCAGAGGAGCGACCCCGACGGGGGCCGGGCCTACGAACAGCGGCTGATGACGCTCGGGGTGCTCGCCCTGACGGTGATCGCGGTGGTCTCGGTCCTACTGGCCAGGCCGCTGATCGGCCTCTACAGCACCGGCTGGGATCCCCGGGAGACCGAGGTGGCGGTCAGGTTGGCCTGGTACATCCTGCCGATGATCGCCTTCTTCGGGATCGGCGCGATCGCCGGGGCGATCCTCAACACCCGCGACAGGTTCGCCGCCCCGATGTGGGCGCCCGTGCTCAACAACATCGTGATGATCGCCGTCGCCGTCGTCTACTACCTGAAGCTGGGTGACGCGGGCGCGGACGTCGACACGGTCACCGACGCCGATCTGGCCCTACTCGGGCTCGGCACCACCGCCGGCATCGTGGTGCAGTGCGCGGTGCTGGTCGTCGCGCTCCACCGGGTCGGCTTCCGCTTCCGGCCCCGGTTCGACATGCGCAACGCCGGGCTCGACGAGATGGGCCGCACGGCGGTCTGGACCTTCGCCTACGTGGGGATCGGCCAGATCAGCTTCCTGATCACCACCAATCTGGCGACCGGCGCGGGCAATCGGGCGCCCGGCGCGGGCAACTCGGCCTACGCCTACGCCTACCAGCTCTTCCAGCTCCCCTACGGGATCATCGCGGTCTCGGTGATCACCGCCATGCTGCCCAGGATGAGCCGGGGGGTGGCCGACGGACAGCTCGACACGGTCCGCGAGGAGTTCGCCTCGGGGGTGCGGCTGGTGTCGGTGCTGCTGGTGCCCGCCGGCCTGCTGCTGATGGTGCTGGGTCCCGCGGTGACCGTGCTGGTCTTCTCGTGGGGCAACATGACCGTCGAGGCGGCGGTCTACATGGGCAACGTGCTCCAGGTGTTCGGGCTGGGGCTGGTCCCGTTCTCGATCTTCCAGTTGCTGCTACGGGTCTTCTACGCCTTCGGCGACACCCGCACCCCGGTGTTCATCGCCCTGGGCAACGTGGCGGTGAGCGCCACGCTCAGCCTGGTGGCGTACCACGTCCTGCCCGCGCGCTACGTCGTGATGGGCCTGGCCTTCGCGTTCACCGTCGCCTACGTGGTCGGCGCGGCGGTCGCCTGGATCCTGGCCGCGCGCCGCGTGGGGGGGCTGGGGGGACGCAGGGTGGCCGCAGGACTGTCCCGGATGTACCTCGCCGCGCTCCCGGCCGCCGGATTCGCCCTCGCCGTCCTGTGGGTCACCCAGGAACTCAGCGGACTGAACGCGCTCAGCTCCGCCGTCATGCTGGCGGCGGGCGGCGGACTCGGTATGGTTCTTTACTTGGCGATCGCCCACCGGATGCGCATCCCCGAAGTGAGTTCGATCGTTGGAATGGTGGCAGGACGGGTAGGCCGGTAAGCCAAAGGCTTGTCTCAAACGTCTGACAAGGCGAACACGGGCGGAACCGGTGCGGGACTACCATGGTGCGACGCGTGTGGTGACATGCGGCTAATGGAAGCAGGAGGGCGTGGGCGGATCCACCCGGCATCGCGTGATGTGTTGTGACGTGCCGACCCGGCGGAATGCCGTCGTGCTCTTGGATGCGGGGCAGGTATGAGTTCACCGGCGGTCGAACCCGGCACCAAGCTGGCCGATCGTTTCCGCCTCGAGGACCGTGTCCACGAGGCGGGCGGAGCCACCCTGTGGAAGGCCATCGACGAGGTGCTCGCCCGGCCCGTCGCCGTCCACACCTTCGATCCCGACTTCCCCCGCCTGAACGAGGTCGTCACGGCGGCCCGGGTGGCCAGCCGGCTGACCGACCCCCGCCTGACCCAGGTCTTCGACGCGACCGAGGACGACGGCCACACCTACGTGGTCAGCGAGTGGGTGAGCGGCGAGAACTTCGGCGACATGATCGCCGGTGGTCCGCTCGACCCCGAGCGGGCCGCCGCGATGGTCGCCGAGGCCGCCGAGGCCATGGCCCACGCGCACGAGGCGGGCCTCGCCCACCTCTGCCTGACCCCCCGGCAGCTGGTGTGGACGGCCGGCGGCACGGTCAAGCTGCTCGGCCTGGGGGTGGACGCGGTCCTGGACGACGTGACGAGCGACGACCCGGCCCGCGCCGACACCGAGGGGCTCGGCCGGCTGCTGTACGCCGGGCTGACCGGCCACTGGCCCGGTGACGAGCGCGACGGCGGCGGGCTGCCCGTGGCGCCCGTGGGCGACGGGCACTTCTGCACGCCGCGTCAGGTCACCGCGGGCGTTCCCGGCTACCTCGACGCCATCGTCTGCCGGGCGATCCTGCCGGAGACCCGGCGCTCGCTGGAGCCGCTGACCACGCCCGCCGACTTCGCCGAGGCCCTGGCCTCGGTGGCCCGGCCCAGCCCGATGCCGATACCGGCACCGATGCCGATGACGGCGCTGCCGGTGGCGGCCTCCCGCTCCGAGGGCGTCGACACCGAGGCGCCGAGGCGTCACACGCCTCCCCCGCCGCACCACCAGCAACACCAGCAACATCACCCCGGTGCCCGCCCCGCCGCCGGCGGAGGGATGCTCAACAAGGTCGCCATGACCGTGGTCGTGCTGCTGGTGATGGCGGCCGTCGGCCTGGGCGCCTGGACGCTGGGCCGCAGCATCGGCAACGCGGGCACCCCGGCCCCGGGTGAGCGCAGCGCCACGCCCACGCCCATCGCGACCGTCGCCGTGCGGGAGGTGAAGCCCTCCTCGGTCATCGGCTTCGACCCGCTGGGCGACCGGGAGGAGGGCAGCAGGTGGGCCCCGGGCGCGGTCGACGGCAAGGAGTCCACCGACTGGCACTCCGAGACCTACGACTCCGCCGACTTCGGACGGCTCAAGAAGGGCGTCGGCCTGCTGCTGGACATGGGCAGGAGCATCCCGGTCAAGCAGGTCTCGATCGACTTCGGCGGCACCTCGGGCGGCACCGCGGAGCTCAGGATCGGCGACTCCGCGGAACTCACCGCCATGGACGTGGTGGCGAAGTTCAACGGGCTCTCGGGCAAGAAGACGTTCGCCGCCGAGAATCCGCACAAGGGCCGGTACGTGCTCGTCTGGTTCACCGAGATGCCCTCCTCACCCGAGGGGTTCCGCGGCCAGGTGGTGGAGGCGAAGATCATGGCGACCAAGTGACATCGGTTGATTCGATCTCTTTTAGTCAGCTTCTTACAGATCATCCATGAATCCGTGGCACCATCTATCCCGTAGTGGTGTTCTCCCCGGACCGGCAGCAGGACTCTCCTTGTGAATTCCCCACCAGACAACCCGCCGGCGGCGGACGACCAGACGGCGAAGGGCCCCGTGCCCGACGCCGAGCTGCTCACCCGGCACATCGCCGGGGATCCGCACGCCTTCAGCGAGATAGTCAAGCGACATCGGGACCGCATGTGGGCCGTCGCCCTGCGCACTCTGGGCGACCCCGACGAAGCGGCCGATGCCGTTCAGGACGCCTTCGTCTCGGCCTACCGCAAGGCCGGGAGCTTCCGCGGCGAGGCGGCGGTGACCACGTGGCTGCACCGGATCGTGGTCAACGCCTGCCTGGACCGCATGCGCAGGAAATCGGTGCGCCCCGTGGCCGACGACGAGCTCGTCGAGGCCGCGGAGCGCGAGACTCCCGTGCTCGACCAGACGGCCGAGCGCGAGGTGTCCATGGAGGTGTCGGCGGCCCTGAAGCTGCTGCCCTCCGACCAGCGCGCCGCGCTGGTGCTCGTGGACATGATGGGTTACTCGGTCGAAGACGCGGCCCAGGTCCTGGAGGTGCCGAGCGGCACGGTGAAGAGCCGATGCGCGCGCGGCAGGGCGAAGCTCGCCCCGATTCTTTCCCATTTGCGGAACCGATCGGACCTGACCCGCGTCTCATCCGCGAAGGGAGCAGAACTTCGTGACGGCTGATACGCACTACGACTTGGAGATCTTGGCCGAACTGGCCGAGGGACTCCTCGACGACACCACGGCCATGCGGGTACGCGAGCATCTCGCGATCTGCGATCCGTGTGGCGAAAGCCTGGCCGACCTGGCAGCGGTCCGCGAGATGCTCGCGGCGACGCCCACCCCGGCGATGCCGATGGGAGTCGCGCTGAGGATCGACCGCGCCCTGGCCGCCGAGGCGGAGAGCTTCCGTGGAGGTGGTGGAATCGGGCTGGTGGAGGCACCGGCCTGGGAAGACATGATGCGCGACGCGCCGTGGGAGACGACCTCTCCCGAGCCGGCGCCGTGGGAGACCCCTCTCCCCGAGAAGGAGCCGGAGCCCGCCGTTCGGCTGGGGGTCGTCGGCGACGACGGCACCGTGACCCCGGTGGTCCCGGCGAGGCGTCGCGGCGCGAACCGGCGTGGCCGGTGGGCGATGCCCGCCGTGGCGGCGGGAGCGGCGGCCGTGGTGATCGGCGCGACCGCGCTGGCGACCGGGACGCTCACCGCGCCCGACCCGGCCGGATCCCCCAGCGGCCCGCCCCTGGCGTCCGACACGGTCCGGTACACGCTGACGGACAGCAACTACAACTACACCGACGCCGAGCTCCGGGGCGCGCTGCTGGACTACATCGGCCCGGCGACCATCCTCGACGGGACCGCCGGGCAGTCCGGGACCGACGCGTGCGTCAGGAAGGTCGCCGCGAAGGTCGGCGCGTCGCCCTTCGCCGTGGACCAGGGTTTCTACAACGGTCAAGAGGCCAACATCCTGCTCTTCTGGAAGGATCAGGCCAAGAACACGGTGAGCGTCCACGTGATGGGCCCCCAGTGCGACGTGGTGAGAAAGCCCGCCCTCGCACGCTGGAGGTGACCGGCGTCACGGACGCCGGAAGATCGCGGTGAGTTCGAGAACACACCGGGACCGGAGCCGCTCCGGTCTCACGAGGCCCGGCACGGAACACGTTCCGTGCCGGGCCTTCGGCTCTTCCACCCCCGAGCGGACCGGCGCCTCGGCGGGCCGGGCGTCACGACGGGCGGGAATCACCGGCGCCTAGGATCTGTTGACGCCGGTGGCAACGACAGAGGGAGAGGCACGAGCACTGATGGACGTCCGGAATGTGATCATCATCGGATCGGGTCCCGCCGGGTACACGGCAGCGGTCTACTCCGCGCGTGCCGAGCTGAACCCGCTGGTCTTCGAGGGCTCGGTCACCGCCGGCGGTGCTCTGATGAACACCACCGAGGTGGAGAACTTCCCCGGCTTCCCCGACGGCATCATGGGGCCCGACCTGATGGACGGGCTGCGCAAGCAGGCCGAGCGGTTCGGCGCCGAGCTGGTCGCCGACGACGTCGTGGAGGTCGACCTGACCGCCGACCCCAAGGTCGTCAGGACCGCCACCGACACCTACCTCGCCAGGTCCGTCATCCTGGCCACCGGCTCGGGCTACCGGGAGCTGGGAGTGCCCAACGAGAAGCGGCTCTCCGGCCACGGCGTGTCCTGGTGCGCCACCTGTGACGGCTTCTTCTTCCGCGGCCAGGACATCGTGGTCGTGGGCGGCGGCGACACCGCCATGGAGGAGGCCACCTTCCTGACCCGGTTCGCCTCCTCGGTCACCGTCGTGCACCGCCGTGACGAGCTGCGCGCCAGCAAGATCATGCAGGATCGCGCGTTCGCGAACGAGAAGATCCGCTTCGTGTGGGACAGCGAGGTGGTCGACGTGCTGGGCGAGAACAAGGTCAGCGGGGTGCGGCTGCGCAACCTCAAGACCGGCGCGGAGACCGACCTCGCCGCCACCGGCCTGTTCATCGCGATCGGCCACGACCCCCGCAACGAGCTCTTCAAGGGCCAGGTGGAGCTCGACGACGAGGGCTACGTCAAGGTGGAGGCCCCGACGACGCGTACCAACCTGGACGGCGTCTTCGCCGCCGGCGACGTCGTCGACCACATCTACCGCCAGGCCATCACCGCCGCGGGCACCGGCTGTGCCGCGTCGCTCGACTCCGAGCGCTGGCTGGCCGACCACGGCCACGCGTGACACCGGAGGGGACGGCGGGCCGCGGGCCGGGCCGTCCTCCGGGCCGGTCCACAGGGCCGGTCGGCGTCACGCCGCGCGTCGGCGGGAGCCGACGGGAATCCGGTGACGGCCACGCGTCACGGCGTACTCCGGATTCCCGCCTCGGGCGTCTATAGGACGGAGAGTTCGCGAAGCGGATCGTTCGGTGCCGAGCCGAAGGCCATGCCGCTCCGCGAACTCGAGGGCATCGTCCAGGCCCCCTGCGGCAGGTGGCTCCCCACGGCCCCCGCCGTATCACCCGCTTCCGAGCGGCACACCCACCCACGAGAGAGCCCCCCGCCCCCACGGCGGGGGGCTCTCTCCATGCGGGGACCCCGGGGGTGCGGTCCCACCGGGGCGCTCCGTCCACGGTCCCACCGGGGCGGCTGCGGTCTCATCCGGGCGGTGCCGGGCATCCGGGCGGTGCCGGGCATCCGGGCGGCTGCGGTCTCGCGAGGCGGCCCCGGTCTCGCCGGGGCGGCCCCGGCGAGGCCGCCCGTGGGGGTGATCGCGTCGGGACGGTCCCGCGGGGTGTCCCTGCGGGGCCGTCGGCGCGGCCCAGACGGCCCTCAGACGGGTCGCAGGGCCCTCTCCGGGCTCATGGACCCGAGCAGCCTCTCCAGTGCCACCTCGACGTCCTCACGCCACGAGACGGCGTTCTTGAGTTCCAGCCGCAGGCGCGGGAACCGCAGGTGCGGGCGCACCGTCTTGAATCCCACGGACAGCAGGTAGTCGGCGGGCATCAGGCACGCCCCCGGCTGCTCCCACTTCAGGTCGCCGAACGCCTCGATCGCCCGTACCCCGCGACGGGTCAGGTCCTTGGCCATGCCCTGGACCAGCATGCGGCCCAGGCCACCGCCGGAGAACTCCGGGATGATGTGCGCGGTCATCAGCAGCACCGCGTCCGCGCTGACCGGCGAGGTCGGGAAGGCCACCGCGCGCGGCACGTAGTGCGGCGGCGCGTAGAGCACGAAGCCGGCCGCCACCCCGTCCACATAAACGATCTTGCCGCAGCTCCCCCACTCCAGCAGGGTGGACGAGATCCAGGCCTCCTTCTCCAGCCCGGGATCCCCGGCCTTCACGGCCCGCTCGGCGTTGACCGGATCCAGTTCCCAGAAGACGCACCGGCGGCAACGGCGCGGCAGGTCGTCGAGATTGTCGAGGGTGACGTTTGCCAGCCGACGCGACACCTGTTGGCCCCAATCCTGGCGAGACGAGTGCAAGCCATGGCGAAAAACGCGCGAAAACGGCGTCATCGCTGGCATCGTAGCCCAGTGCGGGTCCTGGTTTCAGGAGGTCCCGTCCCCCCACGCGGACGACCGCAACCCCTGACGTAACCTGGTTTCTCTAGCATGAGCATTTTAATGCTCCAACAATCGAGGAGGTGGACCGTGCCCCAGAACAAAGATCACGGTCAGGCCGTCGCCCCCACCCAGGGCTCGCGTATCGACTCCTACGTCGACCGCTACGCAGCCCGCGCAACCGGGATGGTCGCCTCCGAGATCCGAGCTCTCTTCTCCGTCGCGTCGAGGCCCGAGGTGGTCTCGCTCGCCGGCGGAATGCCCTACGTCACCGCTCTCCCGCTGGACGTGGTGGGCGAGCTGGTCGCCGACCTGGTCGCCCGGCGCGGCACGGTCGCGCTGCAGTACGGCTCCGGTCAGGGAGACCCGCACCTGCGCGAGCAGATCTGCGACGTCATGCGCATGGAGGGGATCGAGGCCAACTCCGACGACGTCGTGGTGACCGTCGGCTCCCAGCAGGCCCTGGACCTGATCACGCGGATCTTCATCGACCCGGGTGACGTGGTGCTCGCCGAGGGCCCCTCCTACGTCGGGGCGCTCGGCACCTTCGCCGCCTACCAGGCCAACGTCATCCACATCGCCATGGACTCCGAGGGGATCGTCCCCGAGTCGCTGGCCCAGACCATCTACGCGCTGAAGAGCGCCGGCAACCGGATCAAGTTCCTCTACACGATCCCCACCTTCCAGAACCCCGCCGGGGTCACGCTCAGCGCCGCGCGACGGCAGCAGGTGCTGGAGATCTGCCAGCGGGCCGACGTGCTGATCGTCGAGGACAACCCGTACGGCATGCTCGGTTTCGACGGCGAGCCCATGCGGACGCTGCGCGCCGACAACGCCGACGGCGTGGTCTACCTCGGCTCGTTCTCCAAGACGCTGGCCCCGGGCTTCCGGGTCGGCTGGGCGCTCGCCCCGCACCCCATCCGGGAGAAGCTGGTGCTGGCGATGGAGTCGGCGGTGCTGTCGCACTCCTCCTTCACCCAGCTCGCCGTCGGCCAGTACCTGGCCACGCAGCCCTGGCGCGAGCAGATCAAGACGTTCAGGGAGCTCTACCGCGAGCGCCGCGACACCATGCTCACCTCGCTGGAGGCGCTGATGCCCGACGGCGTCACCTGGACCCGCCCGGCGGGCGGATTCTTCGTCTGGGCCACCCTGCCCGAGGGGCTCGACTCCAAGGCGCTCCTGCCCCGGGCCGTCGCCGAGCGGGTGGCCTTCGTGCCGGGGACCGGTTTCTTCTCCGACGGCAGCGGCGCGCGGCACATGCGGCTCTCCTACTGCTATCCGGAGCCCGACCGCATCCGGGAGGGCGTCCGCCGCCTGGCCGGCGTGATCGAGCAGGAGCTCCGCCTGCGCGACACCTTCGGCACCGGGTCGTCCCCGGAGCGGGCCGGGGTCGACACCCCCGCGCCCGACCTCGCCTGACCCGTCGTGTTCCGGCGGTCCGTCCGGGCGGTCCCGCTCCAGGGGCCCCGCCCGGGCGGTCCGTGCGGACGGTTTGTGCGGACGGTTTGTGCGGACGGTTTGTGCGGACGGGGACGTTCGGGCGGTCCGTCCGGCGTTCGCTCCGGCCCGTGGCCGTCCGGGCGTGAACCCGTCCGGCTCGCGGTCCGTCCGGGTGGTGATCCGCCGCCGGCACCGGTGAGTCCCGGACCGGCCCACGTCCCGTGACGACGAGCGTCCGGGCGCTCCGGGACTCGTGACGGCGAGCGTCTCGCAGACCGTCTCGGGGGCGCTTTCCGTTCGGGGGGACCGGCGGCACGAGCTCCCCCCGCCGGTGCCGTACGGTGACCTTCTGCGCCGACGCGCGGCGAGGTTCCTCGCCGCCGGCCCGGTGGCGAGGGGGACCGCCGCTCCGTGTGGTGGCCCGGTCACCGTCGCCACCGGAGACGTCACCGATTCGTGCGGCAACGCGCCGCGTTTCTCCCCGGCCCCGGGGCCGGGGCCTGGACGCTGGAGGTAACTGATGAGTGATCTGGGCCACGTGCTCGTCCTGGCGGGCGGCCTGTCCTACGAGCGGGAGGTCTCGCTGCGTTCGGGCCGCCGGGTGAGCGAGGTGCTGCGGGGAGCGGGCATCTCCGTGGAGACCAGGGACACCGACGCGTCACTGGTCCCCGCCGTGCTCGCGGACCCGCCGGACGCGGTCTTCGTGACCCTGCACGGCGGCGCCGGAGAGGACGGCGCCATCCGCTCGGTGCTGGAGCTCCTCTCCATCCCCTACGTGGGCGCCGGCCCCGACGCCTGCCGGGTCGCCTACGACAAGCCCACCGCCAAGACGGTCGTCCGTTCGGTCGGGCTGCGCACCCCCGCGTCGGTCACCCTGCCCAAGGAGACCTTCCACGATCTCGGCGCCTCCGCGGTGCTGGCCCGTATCGTCGACCGGCTCGGTCTGCCGCTCTTCGTCAAGCCGTCCCGGGGCGGGTCGGCGCTCGGCGCCTCGGTCGTCCGTTCCGCCGAGGAGCTTCCCGCGGCCATGGTCGGGTGTTTCGCCTACGGTGACACCGCGCTGATCGAGCGCTGCATCGAGGGTGTCGAGGTGGCCGTCTCCGTGGTGGACCTCGGGGACGGGCCCGTGGCCCTCCCGCCGGTGGAGATCGTCCCCAACGAGGGGGTGTACGACTACGCGGCCCGCTACACCGCCGGGCACACCGAGTTCTTCGCTCCGGCACGCCTCTCGCCCGAGGCCTCGGCGGCCTGCGCCGAGATGGCCGTGACCGCGCACACCGCCCTCGGTCTCCGGGACGTCTCCCGCACCGACCTGATCGTCGACGCCGACGGGCTGCCGCATTTCCTGGAGGTGAACGTCGCCCCCGGTATGACAGAGACCTCCCTGCTTCCCATGGCGGCCGAGGCGGCCGGAGACGACCTCGGTGCCCTGTGCCGGGTGTTGCTGGAGCAGGCCGCCGCCCGGGGAGCCTGACCCCGCTCCCTCCCTCCCGGCAGGCGTGCCCCTCGCTCGGCAGGGTCCTCGGGGAGGGGAGTCATCGGCCGGGCGTGCCTTCCGGCAGGCGGATCTTCGACTGCGGCCGGGACCGGCGACCGGGGAGAGCACGAACCGGGCCGACGGCACGACGAGGTGAGCTGAGGGACGGGGCCGGAACGCGGGCGAAGGCGGTCCGGCCTCCCCCTTACGCTGACCGTGTGCTGACCTCGACTCGATTCCCCAAAAGCTTCGCCAGCGACAACCATGCGGGAGTGCACCCCGCGGTGCTCGCGGCCATCCTTGAAGCGAACACCGGTGACGCTCCCGCGTACGGTGGGGACGTCTGGACCACGGCGATGGAAGACGCCTTCCGTGACGTGTTCGGTCCCCGGGCGACCACCTATCCGATGTTCAACGGCACCGGAGCCAACGTCGTGGGACTCGGGCTGGCGCTCCGCCCCTACGATGCGGTGCTCTGCCCGGCCACCGCCCACATCAACACCAACGAGGGCGGGGCCGCGGAACGCGTGCTGGGCACCAAGCTGATCCCCCTCCCCACGGCGGACGGCAAGATCTCCCCCGAGGATCTCCGGGGCGAACTGGGAGCGCTGGGCAACATCCAGCACTCCCAGCCTCGCGTCGTCTCCATCTCCCAGGTGACCGAGTGCGGCACCTGCTACACGGCGGCCGAGATCGCGGAGCTGGCGGAGTTCGCGCACGCGCACGGCCTCTTCCTGCACATGGACGGTGCCCGTCTGGCCAATGCCGCGGCCGAACTGGGTTGCTCCCTGCGGTCCCTGACCACGGACGCGGGCGTGGACCTCCTCAGTTTCGGTGCCACCAAGAACGGGGCCCTGGGTGCCGAGGCGCTCGTGATCCTCCGCCCCGAGCTGGACGGCTCGGCGCCGTTCCTCCGCAAGCAGGGCATGCAGCTCGCCTCCAAGATGCGTTTCGTCTCCGCCCAGTTGACCGCCCTCCTCACCGACGATCTCTGGCGTGACAATGCCGCCCACGCGAACGCCATGGCCCACCGGCTGGCCGGGGGAGTCGCGGATCTTCCCGGTGTCTCCCTCCGCCATCCCGTGCAGTCCAATGCCGTCTTCGCCGCCCTCCCGGAGAAGGCCATCGTGGAGTTGATGCAGCGGTACCTCTTCCACGTCTGGGACGCCACCGAGAACGTGGTCCGCTGGGTGACCGCCTTCGACACCACCCCCGAGCACATCGACGCCTTCGTCGCCGACATCACGCTCGCCGTCCGTGGAGCCACCGGCTCCTGACCCGTCCGTGTTTCACGTGAAACATGAACCGTGACCCGTGGACGGTGAGCGCTCCATCGGCCCGCACGGGATTCGACGCACGCGGGAATCCTCCCGGAGCCGCCTCACGGTTGTCGCCCGAGGGGAACCGCTCGCGGCTGCGCCGTGTTTCACGTGAAACATCGCCCCTGCAGGCGCGGAGACGACCAGGAAGGCGGGCGGCACCTTGTCACAGGGGGCGTGACGCGGGCTCCCGTGGAAGCGGCGCCGCACCCCCTACCCCAAGCACGGTGTCCGTACGGGCGCCGAGTTCTCCGTGAACGAACGACAGAGGCTGCCACCGGATGACCGGTGGTCGTTGGCCGGGGTGGTCGACACGGAAGCGATGCCGTTTGGCGGACGGCGGGAAAGGCCGGCAGCCGTTGTTTCACGTGAAACAACGGCGATCGTCCGGCGGGCACGGCACGAGCGAGGCCTCACCCTCCGAACAGGGGTCCTCCGGAACAGCCGTGTGCGTGCCGGAGAGTGGGTTCCGGAAGGGGAGGCGTCCTGACGCTCCGCCGGAAGGGGTCGGGAAGAAGGCGCCGGTAGAGGGCGAGGG
Source organism: Streptosporangium sp. NPDC023615 (assembly GCF_040640155.1). Classification (NCBI taxonomy): domain Bacteria; kingdom Bacillati; phylum Actinomycetota; class Actinomycetes; order Streptosporangiales; family Streptosporangiaceae; genus Streptosporangium; species Streptosporangium sp. NPDC023615. The sequence continues at coordinate 89,949 of NZ_JBFABE010000004.1, read as the reverse complement.
CATCCGGGGGAGGCGCCAGGACCGGCGCCTTCCGGGAGGGTGTCACTCAGACGGTTCGATCACTCGCCTCCGGCGCGAGGTCCGTTGTCCGTCTCGCGGTCGATCCGGACCGCGAGCGGGGTCATCCGTCCGTGGGTTGCAGCGACCCGGGAGCCATCGTCCCGATGATGCGCTCCAGATCGTCGATGGTCGCGAACTCCACCACGATGCGTCCCTTGCGGCGACCGAAGTCGACCTTCACGCGGGTCTCGAAGCGGTCGGAGAGCCGGTCGGCCAGGTGCCGCAGGGCGGGCTCCTCGGCGGGCTTCGCCCGGGGGGCCCGCGGGGTCGGCGCCGGGGCCGCCTTCGCGTCGCCGACGGCGGCGATCTCCTCCACCGCGCGGACCGAGAGCAGTTCCGCCTTGATCCGGTTGGCGAGATGCTCCTGAGCGGCGGGATCCTCCAGCCGCAGGAGAGCCTTGGCGTGCCCGGCGCTGATCGTGCCCGCCGCCACACTGCGCTGCACCGCGGCCGGGAGGTTCAGCAGGCGGATCGTGTTGGTCACGTGCGAGCGGGAGCGGCCGATGCGGGTGGCGAGCTGCTCGTGGGTCGCGCCGAAGTCGTCGAGCAGCTGGCGGTACGCCGCCGCCTCCTCCAGGGCGTTGAGCTGCTCGCGCTGGAGGTTCTCGATCAGGGCGTCGAGCAGGAGCTTGTCCTCCTGGGTGCTGCGGACGATCGCGGGGATCTCGGAGAGGCCGGCCAGCTTGGAGGCGCGCCAGCGTCGCTCGCCCATGATCAGCTCATATTTTCCCTCGCCCGCCGCGCGCACCACGATCGGCTGCAGCAGGCCGACCTCGCTGATCGAGGCGGCCAGTTCCTTCAGGGCCTCCTCGGCGAAGACGTCCCGGGGCTGACGCGGGTTGGGAAGGATGTCCTCGACCGGGATCTCGAGGAAGTAGGCGCCCACGACCGGCCGGGGGCCGGCCTGCTCAGGCACGACCGGCTCGGGGGTGATCGGCTCGGGGGCGACCAGCGTCGCGGTCATCGACGCCGGTGGTTCCGCGACGACGGCCGGACCTGTCGGGATCAGCGCCCCCAGACCCCTGCCAAGTCCCCTCGGTTGCTTACTCACGGCCCCTCCCGACGCTCAAGGTGACACCCAGACTGACATGTCCGCGGCGACTGCCGCGGCGCTCCCGGCGCTCATACGGTCACAGCGCGGTAAGCGATCTCTCGCGCGGCGTCCATGTAGGCCATCGCTCCGCTGGAGCCCGGGTCGTAGGTCATGACGGACTGACCGTAGCTGGGCGCCTCGGAGACCCGCACGCTCCGGGGGATCAGCGTGCTCAGCACGGTGGCGCCGAAGTGCGAGCGGACCTCCTCGGCCACCTGCGAGGCCAGTCGGGTACGCCCGTCGTACATGGTCATGAGAATGGTGGAGAGGTCGAGGGTGGGGTTCAGGTGGGCCCGCACCAGATCGACGTTCCTCAGCAGCTGGCCGAGACCTTCCAGGGCGTAGTACTCGCACTGGATCGGGATCAGCAGCTCGTTCGCGGCCATCAGCGCGTTGACGGTCAGCAGGCCGAGCGACGGCGGGCAGTCGATGAGGATGTAGTCGAACGTGACGGCGTCGTACGCGGCCAGCGCCCGCTGGAGGCGAGCCTCCCGGGCGACCATGGAGACCAGCTCGATCTCGGCACCGGCCAGGTCGATGGTGGCGGGAGCGCAGTAGAGGCCCGGCATGTCCGGGACCTCCTTCACCGCCTCCGCGAGCGGCAGGTCCTCCACGAGGACCTTGTACATGTCCGGGACGTCGCCCCGGTGCTCGACGGCCAGGGCCGTCGAGGCGTTGCCCTGCGGGTCGAGGTCGACCACGAGGACCCGCTGGCCGTGCATGGACAGCGCCGCGGCGAGGTTGACCGAGGTCGTGGTCTTGCCGACCCCGCCCTTCTGGTTGGCCACGGTGAAGATCCGCGTCTTGGCGGGCCGGGGCCAGTCTCCGTCCCGGGCACCGGCGACGGCCCCGGGAGCGGCGCTGGTTCCATTGGTGGCGGCGGTCTTCTGGGCCGATGTTTCACGTGAAACCACTGAACTGAGTGCCTCTCGTACCAGCGGCGAGTCGCCGGGGTTAAGGGGGGTCTGGGTCACGGGCGTCGTCCTTTCAACCGGCCTGACATGGGCACCGGAAGCCGGTGCCGGCCAGCCGAGACCGGAAAGGCGTCCATGTGGCGGAGCCGCGGAGTGCCCCGGCCAGCCGAGACCGCTCGTCGCGCCGATGATCGAATGCGCACGGTCGTTCACTGGCCTCGTACTCGCTTTGCTCGGTTCATCCACTGGCTTCGCGCTTGCTCCGCGAGGCGCGATCCTTCCGGCCGGAGGCCTTCCGCGCCCCCTCGGGAGCGCGACCGGCGACCACCCGGATGAGAGTTGCGGGCGGCTCGACCTTACCGTGCCCGACCGATGCGAGCTCGGCGGTTTGGACGGCACTCGTGTGCAATTGCTCCTTGGCGTCCGCCAGTTCCTCGGCGGCACGCTCGCCCTTCATGGCCAGCAACTCGCCTCCCTCCCGCAACAGCGGCAACGACCATTTCAGCAGACGCCCCAACGGCGCCACCGCCCGGGCCGAGGCGACATCGAATTCCCGCTTTCCCGCGAACTCCTCCGCGCGGCCGCGCAACACCTCGACGTTGCCGAGTTCCAGGGTCGCCACGCACTCCTCCAGGAAGACCGTGCGACGCAGCAGCGGCTCCAGCAGGGTGACGGTGATGTCCGGCCGTACGATCGCCAGGACCAGGCCCGGCAGGCCGGCGCCCGAACCGATGTCGACCAGGCGCACATCCGGACGTACGACCTCGGCGACCACCGCGCAGTTGAGCAGGTGCCGGTCCCACAGGCGCGGCACCTCCCGGGGGCCGAGCAGCCCGCGTACCACTCCTGGACCGGCGAGCAGCTCCGCGAACGCCTGCGCCCTCGCCCAGGCGTCGCCGGTGAAGACCTCGCGCGCGACCTCGGGCGGTTCGGGGATGTGGTCACTCACTCGACGTTCACTCTTCCCTTGGACATGTCGGGGTCAGGCCGTTCTCAAGGCTAACGGCCCGCCTCCGCGTCGTCGTACAGGCCGCGCGTACGGGACTGTCTCGAAGCCGTCCCGGAGGGCTCGCCGGCCAGGTCGGTGGGCAAGGAAAAACCGCCGCCCCCGAAGGATTCGGGGACGGCGGTCTCTGGCTCACCGGCGCGGGCACGAGCGGTGAAGGCTCCACCCGCCGGGCGTCAGACGGGCAGGACCACCACGAAACGGCGGGGCTCCTCGCCCTCGGACTCGCTCCGCAGGCCCGCCGCCGCGACGGCGTCGTGCACGATCTTCCGCTCGAACGGCGTCATCGGCTGCAGCGACTTGGGCTCGCCGTCCCGCTTGACGTCCGCGGCGACCTTGGTGCCGAGTTCGCTCAGCTCGCTCCGGCGGCGGTCACGGTAGCCGCCGATGTCGAGCATCAGGCGGGACCGCTCGCCCGTCTGGCGGTGCACGGCCAGGCGGGTCAGCTCCTGGATGGCCTCCAGGATCTCGCCGTTGGGACCGACCAGATCGCCGCCCTTGATGTCCACGACCGACACCACGGCGCGATCGCCTTCGACATCCATGTCGATGTCACCGTCTATGTCGGCGATGTCGAGCAGACCCTCGACGTAGTCCGCCGCGATCTCGCCTTCCTGCTCCAGGGCGGCGAGATCGGGAGCCGCCTTCGCGGGCTCCTTCTCGGCCTCGGCCTCGGTCACGTCCGGCCACTCCTTCGTGCTGTCGGGATGGGACGTCAGGACTTCTTGCTGCCGCTCCGCTTGCTGCGGGGCTGGCGGGTGGGCTGCTGGCGGATCACCTTCGCCTCGGGCACGGGCGGCGCCTCGGGCTCGGGAGCGGGCTTCTTGACCTTGCTCAGCAGCCCCGGCTTGGGCTCGGGAATCGTGACGTTGCCCTTGGCGTCGGTCACCGGGGCGGGGTTACGGCTGTAGAACCAGTGCTGCTGGCCGAGGGTCCAGACGTTCGTCGTCACCCAGTACAGGATCAGGCCGAGGGGGAAGTTCAGCGAGAAGATCGCGAACAGCGGCGAGATGTACATCAGGATCTTCTGCTGCTGTGCCATCGGGTTGTCCGGCATCTGCGCGATCGAGCGGGTCACGCTCTGCCGGACGGTGAGGAACGTGGTCAGCGAGCTGACCGCGACGAAGATCGCGAGCACGACCTTCGTGACGATCGGGTCGGCGCTCAGCTTGACGATGTCGGCCGAGCTCGTGAAGAACGTCGCGGGGATGGGGGCGCCGAAGATGTGCGCGGCCCGCGCGTCGTTCACCAGCTCCTGGGTCATGCCGAACTTGACCTGTCCGGCGGCCATGGCCTGGAGCACGGTGAACATCGAGATGAAGATCGGGAACTGCGCCAGGATCGGCAGGCAGCCCCCCAGGGGGTTGGCGCCCTGGCCCTGGTAGAGCGCCATGACCTCCTGGTTCATCCGCTGCTTGTCGTTCTTGTAGCGCTTGCGGATCTCCTGGACCTTGGGCGCGAGCTCCTGGATCTTCTTCGAGGAGTTCATCTGCTTGAGGAAGAGCGGGAAGATCAACAGCCGCATCAGAACGGTGAGCGTGATGATGGTCAGCGCCCAGTTGAGCCCGTTGTCCTTCGGGATGAAGGTGCTGTAGCCCTGGTGAATCCAGGTGATTACTTGGGCGACGGCCGTGTACAGCCAGTTCAGCCAGGACAGCTCCACCGAGCTAGCTCCCTTGCGTTTCGTCGGACCGGCCCGGGCGTGGGGGCACCGGGTCAAAGCCTCCGGGATGGAATGGGTGGCAACGCCCGATTCTCCGGATCGTCAACCATGTGCCGCGTAGCGCGCCGTGAACGGCCACGGCCTCGAGGCCGTAGGCGCTGCACGAGGGGTGGAAGCGGCAGCGGGGACCCAGCAGAGGGCTCACGAAGGACCGGTAGAACCGGATCGGAGCCATCAGGATCCTGGCAGCCGGAGAAATTCCAGCGGTCTGCTGCGCCGTCATCATCGCCCATCCGTGCGAGCCCCACGGGGCTCTGGCCGCCTGAGTAAACGATCCAGCGCGGCATCGAGTTCGGCGGCCAGACGCTCGCTCCGCGCGGACGCGGCCGGTGGATTGGCGCGTACAACCAGCAGGCTACCTCGCGGAAGCCGTTCGAGACGGTCTCGCATGATGTGTCTCAGCCGACGTTTGACCCTGTTTCTGGTGACCGCATCACCAACGGCACGGCTCACCACGAACCCGACCAGGGGGAGGGCGTCACCGCCGGAGCGCATGCCGAAATGCGCGACCAGCGTGGGGCGGCCTGCTCGGCTCCCCCCTCTGATCGCGCCGGCGAACTCGTCGCCCCGGCGCATGCGGGACGCGGACGGCAGCACCGAAGACCTCGTCGACCCTGGGCGGTAGCGCCCGTCGCCCGCCGGCGGTGATGCCGGCGGGCGACGGGCGTACTGCCTCACGCCCTCGTGAAGGGGGCGCGACGGATACGTCAGACGGTGATCTCGGCGCGGCCCTTGCGGCGGCGGGCGGCGAGGATGGCGCGGCCGGCGCGGGTGCGCATGCGGAGCCGGAAGCCGTGGGTCTTCGCACGACGGCGGTTGTTCGGCTGGAAAGTACGCTTGCTCACGAGTGGGCTCCAGGCTCAAGACGCATCCCCAGCACATGGGGACGCTCGACAGTGGCTGGCCTGCCGGATGCGGGGCATGCGAAACAGCCGCCGCGTGGCAAGGCCGACCGTCGTACGTTACGGGTCGGGCGCGTCCCAGGTCAAACCGGAGGGCTTCCGGGAACACGTGGAGAACAGGTTATCCACGTTTCCACAGGCACGTTATCCACCGGCGCCCCGCCGTCCACAGGATGTGCGCATCGTCCCGCCCGTACTGCCCTAGGCTGTGGACAACGTCTTGTACACAGCTGTGGACGCGGCTACTGTCGTCCCTTCCAGACCTTCTCTCCACTGCAAGGATGCGTTGGACCGCAGGTACGAGACTGTGCACAACCTGTGGATTCGATGTGGACGACGAGCAGCGCCCGCGAGGGGTCGCGAGGGTCCGCGGGGACGCCGAACGTGTGGACGACGTCGAGATCCGGTCCGCCCGGCGGCCATCGATGTGGATAAACGGATCGCGTGGGCCGGCGGGGGCCGCGTCGGGAGGAGGGGAGCCGGACCATGGACGGAACGGACCTCAGCGCGGTCTGGGCGCGGGCGCTGGAGAACTCTCTCAACGAGAACGTCCCCTCCCAGCAGCGGGTCTGGCTCAACATGACCCGGCCCTTCGGCCTGATGAACGACACCGTGGTGCTCGCCGCGCCGACCGATTTCGCCAGGGATGTCCTGGAGAACAAGCTTCGTCCCCTGATCAGCCACGCGCTCTCCCAGGAGTTCGGCCGCCCGATGCGGGTGGCGGTCATGGTGGACCCCAGCGCCGCGGGCCCCGAGCCGGGTCTCGCCTCCCGCCAGGACCCTTATCCCCAGGCTCCGCAGCAGGGTTATGCACAGGGCGGCGGGAACCAGCAGGGTTATGCACAGCCGCCCGCGCCCCAGCACCACGGGGGTTCCGGGCCGCAGAACCCCTATCCACAGGGCGGGCCGGGCGGCCAGTCGTCCACCGACTATCCACAGCACCAGCCACAGCACCAGCCGTTCGCCTACCCGTACCAGCAGGGTGAGGACTCCCCGCCTTACCTGCCCTCCGAGGCGCCCGGCGGGCCCTCGCAGACCGAGCAGCGGCCGGGTTACGGCCACGGCGGCTACTCCCCGCAGCCGCCGGCGTCGCGGTCCGAGCCCGACTCCTTCGACCGGGGCGCGCCCGCGGCGGCGCCGCCCGGGGCCGGCGGCGTCGGCGGATCGGGCGGCGGCATCGGCGGAGTGGGCGGCGCGGGCACCGTGCAGAACAGGTGGGACGGCCGCGGGAGCCGCACCCAGGGGGAGCCGGCCCGGCTGAACCCCAAGTACACCTTCGACACCTTCGTGATCGGCTCCAGCAACCGGTTCGCGCACGCCGCGGCGGTCGCGGTGGCCGAGGCGCCGGCCAAGGCGTACAACCCTTTGTTCATCTACGGCGACTCGGGGCTGGGCAAGACCCACCTGCTGCACGCGATCGGCCACTACGCCCAGAGCCTCTACGACGGCGCGCGGGTGCGGTACGTGAGCTCGGAGGAGTTCACCAACGACTTCATCAACTCCATCCGCGACCACAAGGCCGACAACTTCCGGGGTCGCTACCGGGCGGTGGACATCCTGCTGGTGGACGACATCCAGTTCCTGGAGGGCAAGGAGCAGACGCAGGAGGAGTTCTTCCACACCTTCAACACGCTGCACAACTCCAACAAGCAGATCGTCATCTCCAGCGACCGGGCGCCGAAACAGCTGGTCACGCTGGAGGACCGGCTGCGTAACCGGTTCGAGTGGGGATTGATCACCGACGTCCAGCCGCCCGAGCTGGAGACCCGGATCGCGATCCTGCGCAAGAAGGCGATCCAGGAGGGCCTGGCCGCGCCGCCGGAGGTGCTGGAGTACATCGCCAGCCGCATCTCCACCAACATCCGCGAGCTGGAGGGCGCCCTGATCAGGGTGACCGCGTTCGCCAGCCTGAACCGGCAGTCGGTGGACCTGCAGCTCACCGAGGTGGTGCTCAAGGACCTGATCACCGAGGACGCCGGTTCGGAGATCACGGTCGCCACGATCATGGCCTCCACCGCGGCCTACTTCGGCCTGTCCATCGACGACCTGTGCGGCGGGTCGCGCTCGCGGGTCCTGGTGACCGCCCGCCAGATCGCGATGTACCTGTGCCGGGAGCTGACCGACATGTCGCTCCCGAAGATCGGCCAGCAGTTCGGCGGGCGGGACCACACCACGGTCATGCACGCCGACCGGAAGATCCGCTCCCTCATGGCCGAGCGACGCTCGATCTACAACCAGGTCAACGAACTCACCACGAGGATCAAGCAGCAGTCGCGTAATGGGTGAGTTTGTCCCAGGCGTGATACACAGCCTGTGGAAAACCTTGTGGATCAACGACCCGCGGGCGCGGGGAGTCCTCCGGGGCCGTCAACCATGATCATCTGCGGACACGCCGGTCCGAACCGCGTTCGGCACCTGTGGACGACTCTGGGGAGAACATGGGGACAACCTGGGGACAACTCGTGGATAACCTGGGGACGCCCTGTGAAGAGAGTTGTCCACAGGGACAAAAGGGTCTCTTACCCGGTGGATAACCTGGGGAAACCTCGTGGACAACTTGGGGACGAAGACCCCCGGATCTGGGGACGGCCTGTGTGTACCGCGCGGTTCTCCCCAGGACCAAGAGTTGTCCACAGCGGCCACCCACAGCCCCGGTGGATGAAAAAACAGCACTTGACCTGCGGAAACAACGGCTTTCCACAGTATCCACACCCCCTATTACGATGGCCACTTGTATCTCTAACCAGGAAACTCAAGAGCCATAAGAGGGTTCCGGGAGAGCTCGGGTGCGCGACAGTGAACACTCGAACCACAGGCACCGAGAAGCCAGACGGACCCCGGCGCCGGGCGGACGACGCCCGGCGCGCAGCTCGACACACAGGAGGCGGATCCACGTGATGTTCCGGGTCGATCGAGACGTGCTCGCCGAGGCGGTGGCGTGGACCGCGCGCAGCCTGCCGGCACGTCCCTCCGTGCCGGTGCTCGCCGGCATGCGTCTCGAGGTCACCGAGACCGGTCAGCTCAAGCTCTCCGGTTTCGACTACGAGGTCTCCGCCGAGGTGACGCTCGAACTGCAGACCGGGGAGCCGGGCGTGGTGCTCGTCTCCGGCAGGCTGCTGGCCGAGATCACCAGGGCGCTCCCCGCACAGCCTGTGGACGTCGTCGTGGAGGGCGCCAAGGCCGTGGTCACCTGTGGAAGCGCCCGCTTCACCCTGCTGACGATGCCCGTGGAGGACTACCCCTCGCTGCCGACGATGCCCCCGGCCGCGGGCCGGGTGGGCAGCGACGTCTTCGCCTCGGCCGTCGGCCAGGTGGCGGTGGCCGCGGGCAAGGACGACACGCTGCCGATGCTCACCGGCGTACGGGTGGAGATCGAGGGCGACACGGTCACCCTCGCCGCCACCGACCGCTACCGCCTGGCGGTGCGGGAGCTGAAGTGGCAGCCGGGCCAGCCCGACTTCTCGGCGATCGCGATGATCCCTGGCAGGACGCTCGCCGACACGGCCAAGGCCCTGGGCGGCACCGGCGCCGAGGTGGAGATCGCGCTGAGCTCGGCCGGCGGGACCGGCGAGGGCATGATCGGCTTCTCCAGCGCGGGACGCCGCACCACCACCAGGCTGCTCGACCCGGAGTTCCCCAAGTACCGCTCGCTGCTGCCCACCGAGTTCTCGGCCCGCGCCCAGCTGCCCACCGCCGCCTTCGTCGAGGCGGTCAAGCGCGTGGCCCTGGTCGCCGAGCGCAACACCCCGGTGCGGCTGGCCTTCCGCGGCGACGAGGTGGTCCTGGAGGCCGGCAGCGGCGACGAGGCCCAGGCGGTCGAGGTGCTCCCGGTCGAGTTCGAGGGCGACGACATCAACATCGCCTTCAACCACCAGTTCCTGCTGGAGGGGCTGGGAGCGATCGACTCGGACGTGGCGCGGCTGCAGATGACCACCTCCACCAAGCCCGCCATCCTCACCGGCGGCAAGCCCGCCGACGACGACGGCGTCCCGGACTACCGCTACCTGATCATGCCCATCCGGCTGTCCAGCTGATGTCCCGGGCGCCACGGCCCGCCGGGGCACCGGAACGGCCCGGCGAGGCCGCCGGACGCCCCGGCGCGGCCGCCACATGGCTCAAGGCGTCCCTGAACGGCGCCAGGAGCCCCGGCGACCACCCCGCCCTCCCGGTGACCCCCCTGCAGCTCGCTGAGGCGGCCCGTGGGGCCCGTGGGGCGGGTGCGGACGCCGTGCACATGCATCCACGGGACGAGGCGGGCAGGGAGTCGCTCAGCGCCGCGCACATCGGCGCGGCCGTCCGGGCCGTCCGCGAGGCGTGCCCCGGGTTGCCGGTCGGGGTGAGCACGGGCCTGTGGATGACCGCGGGGGACACCGGCGCCCGGCGGGCGGCCGTCCGGGGCTGGGAGACGCTCGAGGGCGCGGGACGGCCGGACTTCGCCTCGGTGAACCTCGCCGAGCCCGGTTTCGCCGACCTGTGGAAGGATCTGCGGCGGCTCGGGGTCGGCGTGGAGGCCGGGGTCTGGACGCCCGAGGGCGCCGAGGCCCTCGCCGCAGGCGGCCTGGAGTGCGAACGGGTGCTCGTCGAGATCCTCGGCGGCCCGGCCGGCACCGCCGTGGCACGGGCGAGTGCCGTCCTGGACCGCCTCGACGGGCTCGGTGTCCCGGGGCCGCGGCTCCTGCACGGAGAGGAGGAGCCGACCTGGATTCTCCTGGACGAGGCGGGGCAGCGTGGACTGGCCACGCGCATCGGCCTGGAGGACGTCCTCCACGGCCCCGACGGTGCCCCGGTCGACGGGAACACCGAGCTGGTGAGGCTCGCACGGGCGCGCCTGGCACAGGTGGATGATCGAAACCCTTGAAAGGGGTGCTCGTATGCAGATCGGCATGGTCGGGCTGGGCAAGATGGGCGGCAACATGGCCGAGCGGCTGCGTCGCGGCGGTCACGACGTCGTCGGGTACGACCGCGATCCCGCGCTCAGCGACGTCTCCAGCCTGGAGGAGCTCGCCGAGAGGCTCCAGGCGCCGCGCGCGGTGTGGGTCATGGTGCCCGCCGGCGAGGCGACCCAGGCGACGATCGAGGCGCTCGCCGAGGTGCTGTCGCCCGGCGACCTCGTCGTCGACGGCGGCAACTCGCACTACGTGGACGACCAGAAGCACGGGGTCGAGCTCAGCGTCAAGGGCATCGGTTTCGTCGACTGCGGCGTGAGCGGCGGCGTGTGGGGGCTGGAGAACGGCTACGCGCTCATGGTGGGTGGCGAGGCCTCCGAGGTCGAGCGGCTGATGCCGATCTTCCAGACCCTCAAGCCCGAGGGCGAGGACGGCTTCGTGCACGCCGGCGACGTCGGCGCCGGTCACTTCGCCAAGATGGTCCACAACGGCATCGAGTACGGCATGATGCAGGCCTTCGCCGAGGGCTGGGAGCTGCTGGAGGCCTCCGGCATCGTCAAGGACGTGCCCGGCGCGTTCAAGAGCTGGCGGCACGGCACGGTCATCCGCTCCTGGCTGCTGGACCTGATGGTCCGCGCGCTGGAGGAGGACCCGGACCTGTCGCAGCTGGAGGGCTACGCCCAGGACTCCGGCGAAGGACGCTGGACGGTCAACGCCGCCGTCGACCTGGCGGTCCCGCTGCCGGTGATCACCGCCGCCCTGTACGCCCGGTTCGCCTCCCGCCAGGACGACTCGCCGGCCATGAAGGTCGTCGCGGCCCTGCGCAACCAGTTCGGCGGCCACGCCGTCACCTCCCGGGCCGGCTCGGTCGAGAAGGGCGCCGACTCCCCCGGCGCCGACGTCGCTCCGCCCCCCGAGGCGACCGGCTGACCTCGCGCCGGTACGGCCCGCGCCGCGCCCGCTCCGGGCGCGGCGCGGGCCGTACACGGGTCGGGCGCGGGTCGGGCACGGCCCGCCGGGGGCGGAACGCCCCGCCGACCGGCGAGGACGACTAATCTTCCTGGGGTGCATGTCGCCCATCTCTCCCTGACCGACTTCCGGTCCTACGAAACCGTCGATCTCGGCATGGAACCGGGGATCACGGCCTTCGTCGGCCCCAACGGCATGGGCAAGACCAACCTCGTCGAGGCGCTGGGGTACGTGGCGACGCAGGCGAGCCACCGGGTCGCGGCCGACGGGCCGCTGGTGCGCCAGGGCGCGGCCCGCGCGATCGTCCGCTCGGTCGTGGTGCGCGACGACCGGCGCGCGCTGATCGAGCTGGAGATCAACCCCGGCAGGGCCAACCGGGCCAGGCTGAACCGCTCCCCCGTCTCCCGCCCGCGCGAGGTCGTCGGGCTGCTGCGCACGGTGCTGTTCGCCCCCGAGGACCTCGCCATGGTCAAGGGCGACCCCTCCGAGCGGCGGCGCTTCCTCGACGACCTCCTGGTGGCCAGGACGCCCCGGTTCGCCGGAGTGCGCGCCGACTACGACCGGGTGCTCAAGCAGCGCGGTGCCCTGCTGCGCACCGCCGCGCAGGCCCGCCGGGGCCGCGGCCGGAGCACGCGCCGGGCCGAGAGCGACGCGGCGTTCGCCGAGGCCGGCGCCGGGGACCCGCTCAGCACCCTGGAGGTGTGGGACTCCCACCTGGCCGAGCACGGCGCCGAGCTGCTCGCCGCCCGGCTGGAGCTGGTCGAGACGCTGCGCCCGCTGGTCGCCGCCTCCTACGCCCGCCTGGCGCCCGACTCGGCGCCCGCCGACCTGGACTACCGCGGCACCCTGGACGTCGGCGCCGGCACCGATCGCGCCAAGCTCGCCGAGCTGCTGCGGGCGGCCCTGCTCGAGGTGCGCGCCTCCGAGCTCGAACGCGGCGTGACCCTCGTCGGCCCGCACCGCGACGACCTGTTCCTGGGCCTGGGGGAGCTGCCCGCGCGCGGCTACGCCAGCCACGGCGAGTCGTGGTCGTTCGCGCTGGCGCTCAGGCTGGCCGCCTACGACCTGCTCAGGGCCGACGGCGGCGATCCGGTGCTGATCCTGGACGACGTCTTCGCCGAGCTGGACAACAGGCGCAGGCGCCGCCTGGCCGAGATCGTCGCCCCGGCCGAGCAGGTGCTGATCACCGCCGCGGTCCCCGACGACGTGCCGGTGGAGCTGGTCGGGGGGCGTTTCGACGTGACCGAGGGGGGCGTGGCCCGTGTCCGGTGACGACTCGTCCACCCCGGCCGCCGAACCGGGAGCGGGAACGTCGGGCACCGGCGCCCCGGGCGGCGGGGGCGGTCCCGGACCGGCCGCCCCGGCGGGCGACCGCGCCGGGGGCGGCGAGGCCTCCGGAACCGCCGGGAGTTTCGGGCCCGCTGAAACCTCCGGGGCCTCCGGGGCCGCGGGAGCCGCGCCGGGGACGGCGAGGAGCGCCGCCGCCAGGGGGGCGGCGATGGCCAGGGAGAAGCTGGCCCAGGCCAAGTCGGACGCCGCCAGGAGGGGGCAGCTGCCCCGCCGCGAGCCGCGGCGCAGGGCCTCGGGACAGCGCAGGGACTCCGGTGACCCCCAGCTCTTCGGGCGGGCCATCGCCGACCTGCTGGCCGACCGGGGCTGGGAGCAGCCCGTCGCGGTCGGCGGGGTGTTCGGCCGCTGGCAGCAGATCGTCGGCGCGGACATGGCCGCCCACACCAGGCCGGAGACCTTCGCCGAGGGCGAGGTGGTCGTGGTCGCCGACTCCACGGCCTGGGCCACCCAGGTCCGCCTGCTGGCGCCGACGCTGGTGAGAAGGCTGAACGAGGAGCTCGGCGACGGCACGGTGCAGCGCGTCAAGGTGCGCGGGCCGCAGAACGGGCCCCGCCGCAACGGGGGCCTGCGCGTCACCGGAAGTCGCGGCCCGGGCGACACCTACGGCTGATCCGGTAGGCGATCCGACCCCTCGAAACGGATCAGCGGCCCCTCTGGCGCGAGAGACCCCGTCCGCGTAGGGGGATGTCCACGACGATGATCGTCGCGCGACAGGCCATTCCAGAGGCCGTCAATGCCACAGGATGTGCTCTGAGCCGCTAGAATGAAATCGAATTCCGGACACGTCCGTTTGCGTGTCACCCCCGGCGTCCATGCCGGTTCCCCTGGGTGAGCGCATCGGGGCATTCACGACGGTGACGGGCACGGCGGGGCTACAAGGTTCTCCCTGCCGCGTGTCCGCGGCAGGAGGATTTCGCACTTGTCCTACGACGCTAGCTCAATCACCGTTCTCGAAGGGCTCGAGGCGGTCCGCAAACGCCCCGGCATGTACATCGGCTCCACCGGAGAACGCGGTCTGCACCACCTCGTCTACGAGGTCGTGGACAACTCCGTGGACGAGGCCCTGGCCGGTCACGCCGACCGGATCGAGGTCACCCTCCTCGCCGACAACGGCGTCCGGGTCGTCGACAACGGCCGTGGCATCCCGGTCGGCAACGTCCCCGGTGAGAACCGTCCCGCGGTCGAGGTCGTCCTGACCGTGCTGCACGCGGGAGGCAAGTTCGACGACAAGTCCTACGCCGTCTCCGGCGGTCTGCACGGCGTGGGCGTCTCCGTGGTCAACGCGCTCTCCAGCAGGCTGGAGGTGGAGGTCCGCACGGAGGGCCACCGCTGGCGGCAGACCTACGTCGACACCCGGCCGACGGCCCCCCTGGTCAAGGGCGAGAAGACCGACGAGACCGGCACCTCGATCACCTTCTGGGCCGACGAGACCATCTTCGAGACCACCACCTGGCACTTCGAGACGCTCTCGCGCCGCTTCCAGGAGATGGCCTTCCTCAACAAGGGCCTGACGATCTCCATCAGGGACGAGCGCCCCGAGTTCGTCAACGGCGAGCCCAAGGAGGTCGTCTACCACTACGAGGGCGGCCTGTCCGACTTCGTGCAGCACCTGAACTCCAAGAAGGAGCCCGCGCACGTCTCGGTGATCGACTTCGAGGCGCAGGGCGAGGGCATCGCGGTCGAGATCGCGATGCAGTGGAACAACTCCTACAGCGAGTCGGTCTACACCTTCGCCAACACGATCAACACCGCCGAGGGCGGCACCCACGAGGAGGGCTTCCGCGCGGCCCTGACGTCCATCGTCAACCGCTACGCGCGCGAGCAGAAGTTCCTCAAGGAGGGCAAGGACGACAACCTCGCCGGGGAGGACATCCGCGAGGGCCTGACCGCGATCATCTCGGTGAAGCTGGCCGACCCCCAGTTCGAGGGCCAGACCAAGACCAAGCTGGGCAACACCGAGGCCAAGTCGTTCGTCCAGAAGGCGTGCAACGACCACCTGCGCGACTGGTTCGAGCGCAACCCCGGCGAGGCCAAGGACATCATCACCAAGTCCCTGCAGGCCTCCCGCGCCCGTCTCGCGGCCCGCCAGGCCCGTGACCTGACCCGGCGCAAGTCGCTGCTGGAGTCGGGGTCCGGCCTGCCCGGCAAGCTGGCCGACTGCCAGTGGAGCGACCCGGAGAAGTGCGAGCTGTACATCGTCGAGGGCGACTCGGCGGGCGGCTCCGCCAAGGGCGGCCGCGACTCCAAGTTCCAGGCGATCCTCCCGATCCGCGGCAAGATCCTCAATGTCGAGAAGGCCCGGATCGACAGGGTCCTGCAGAACAACGAGGTCCAGGCACTGATCACCGCCATGGGCACGGGCGTGCACGACGAGTTCGACATCGCCAAGCTCCGCTACCACAAGCTGATCCTGATGGCGGACGCCGACGTCGACGGCCAGCACATCACGACGCTGCTGCTGACCCTGCTGTTCCGGTTCATGCGCCCCCTGATCGAGGCCGGGCACGTGTACCTCTCCCAGCCCCCGCTGTACAAGATCAAGTGGGACCGGAGGGGTGACGACGCCTCCTACGCCTACTCCGACCGGGAGCGCGACGCGATCATCAACGCCGGGATCGAGTCGGGCAAGCCCGACCCGAGGCCCCGCGACAACGTGCAGCGCTTCAAGGGCCTGGGCGAGATGAACGCCGCCCAGCTCTGGGACACGACCATGAACCCCGACACCCGCCTGCTCCTCCAGGTCACCCTCGACGACGCGGCCCAGGCCGACGAGTTGTTCAGCGTGCTCATGGGCGAGGACGTCGAAGCCCGCCGTTCCTTCATCATTAGGAATGCCCGGGACGTCCGTTTCCTCGACGTGTAGCGGTAGCCGTACCAGAAAAGGATCTTGACCTGTGACGGAAGTCAACACTCCGCCCGGCCCGCCGGTGGACCGCATCGAGCCGGTCGACATCCAGTCCGAGATGCAGCGCAGCTACATGGACTACGCGATGTCGGTCATCGTCTCGCGCGCGCTGCCGGACGTGCGTGACGGCCTCAAGCCGGTGCACCGCCGCGTGCTGTACGCCATGTACGACGGCGGCTACCGGCCCGACCGCGGCTACTTCAAGTGCTCCCGCGTCGTCGGCGACGTCATGGGCTCCTACCACCCGCACGGCGACTCGCCGATCTACGCGACCGTGGTGCGGATGGCCCAGCCCTGGTCGCTGCGCTACCCGCTGGTCGACGGGCAGGGCAACTTCGGCTCGCCGGGCAACGACCCGCCGGCGGCGATGCGCTACACCGAGTGCAAGCTCGCGCCCATCGCCATGGAGATGCTGCGCGACATCGACAAGGACACCGTCGATCTCGTCCCCAACTACGACGGCCGCTCCCAGGAGCCGACCGTCCTGCCCTCGCGCTTCCCCAACCTGCTGGTCAACGGGGCGACGGGCATCGCGGTCGGCATGGCCACCAACATCCCGTCGCACAACCTGCGGGAGGTGGCCTCCGGCATCACCTGGTGCCTGCAGAACCCCGAGGCCGAGGACGAGGAACTGCTCGAGGCGCTGATCGCCCGGGTCAAGGGCCCCGACTTCCCGACCGGCGCGCTGATCGTCGGCCGCCGCGGCATCGACGACGCCTACCGCACCGGCCGCGGCTCGATCACCATGCGGGCGATCGTCGAGGTCGAGGAGGACGCCAAGGGCCGTCAGTGCCTGGTCGTCACCGAGCTGCCCTACCAGGTCAACCCGGACAACCTCGCGCTGACCATCGCCGAGTCGGTCAAGGAGGGCCGGATCACCGGCATCGCCGACGTCCGCGACGAGAGCTCCTCGCGCGTCGGCCAGCGCCTGGTGATCGTGCTCAAGCGCGACGCGGTCGCCAAGGTGGTGCTGAACAACCTCTACAAGCACACCCAGCTGCAGACCACGTTCGGCGCGAACATGCTGGCCCTGGTCGACGGCGTGCCGCGCACGCTCAGGCTCGACCAGTTCGTCAAGCACTACGTGGCGCACCAGGTCGAGGTCGTGGTCCGCCGGACCCGCTACCTGCTGCGCAAGGCCGAGGAGCGGGCGCACATCCTGCGCGCCCTGCTCAAGGCCCTGGAGCGGATGGACGAGGTCATCGCGCTGATCCGGCGCTCCCCCTCGGCCTCGGCGGCCCAGGGCGGCCTGATGACGCTGCTGGAGATCGACGAGATCCAGGCGCAGGCCATCCTGGACATGCAGCTGCGCAAGCTGGCCGCCCTGGAGCGCCAGCAGATCACCGACGAGTACGACGCGCTGATGACGCAGATCACCGACTACCAGGCCATCCTCGCCTCGCCCGAGCGGCAGCGGACGATCATCCAGGACGAGCTCGCGGAGCTCGTCGGCCGCTACGGCGACGAGCGCCGGACGGAGATCATCGCCTACGAGGGCGACATGTCCATCGAGGATCTCCTCGCCGAGGAGGACATGGTCGTCACGATCACCCGCGGCGGCTACGCCAAGCGCACCAACACCGACCTGTACCGGGCGCAGAAGCGCGGCGGCAAGGGCGTGCGGGGCGCGCAGCTGCGCCAGGACGACATCGTCGACCACTTCTTCGTCACCACCACCCACCACTGGCTGCTGTTCTTCACGAACAAGGGCCGCGTCTACCGGGTCAAGGCCTACGAGCTGCCCGACTCCGGACGCGACGCGCGCGGTCAGCACCTGGCGAACCTGCTGGCCATGCAGCCGGACGAGGTCGTCATGGAGGTCCTGGACCTGCGTGACTACGAGGTCGCCCCGTACCTCGTGCTCGCCACCCGCAGCGGCCTGGTGAAGAAGACGCGCCTGTCCGAGTACGACTCGCCGCGCACCGGTGGCCTCATCGCGATCAATTTGCGCGAGGATGACGAGGTGATCGCAGCCAGGTTGGTATCGGAGGAGGACGACCTCCTCCTCGTCTCGCGCGGCGCCCAGTCGATCCGCTTCACCGCCTCGGACGAGGCGCTGAGGCCGATGGGACGGGCGACCAGCGGCGTGATCGGCATGCGTTTCCTCGACGGCGACGAGCTGCTGTCGATGAACCGCATCGCCGACGGCGACAACGTGCTCGTCGCGACCGAGGGCGGGTACGCCAAGCGCACCCCCGTCGATCAGTACCCTGTCCAGGGGAGGGGCGGAAAGGGCGTCCTGACCGCCAAGATCGTGAGTGCCCGTGGCAAGCTGGTGGGTGCGGTCATGGTGAGGCCCGAGGACGAGGTGTTCGCGATCACGTCCGCCGGAGGTGTCATCCGGACCAGCGCCGGGGAGATCAAGCAGTCGGGCCGTCAGACGATGGGGGTCCGGCTGATGAATCTCGCGGAGGGGGACAGCGTCGTGGCGCTCGCCCGCAACGCCGAGGCCATGGAGAACGGCGAGATCGTCGCCGAGCCCGCCGAAGTCGCCGACGTGTCGGCGGAGACCGGTGAGGTGTCGGAGACCGGGGAAGGGGACAACCCGTGAGCGCTCAGGGAAAGCCGGGCTCACGCCCCGCCGCGGCGAGACGTGACCAGGTGACGGAGAAGACCGCCGAGCCGGACGGAGCCGAGGTGACCTCGCCGACGGTCAACGGCAAGGCCGCCGCGCCCGGAGCCGAGGAGCCGGCGTCCGATTCCAAGGGCAGGAAGAAGGTGTCGGCGGCCGACGACGGCAAGCAGGCCGAGACCACGGTACGGATCCGTCCCGGGTCGCCGCCGCCGTCCGGGCAGCCGGGTCCGTCGGGCCAGCCGGGCCAGCCGGGCCAGCCCGGCCGGCCGTCGGGGCAGCCGGGTTCGCCGGGCCAGCCGGGCCAGTCGGGCCAGCCGTCCGGGCAGCCGCCCAGGCCGTCGGGTCCGCCTCCCCGGCCGTCCGCGCAGTCGACGGCTCCCTCCCCGTCGCCTTCCGCTCCGCCGTCCCCGTCCCAGCCGCCGGGGCAGCAGGGCAGGGCCTCGTGGTCGCCGGGGAGCATGTCGTCGTCCTCGCCCTCGCCGGAGGGATCGCCGGGCCGTAAGCCCGGTGACGCCCCCGCCCCCAGGTCGCCCCGCAAGGCTCACCTGGTGCTGCGCCGGATCGAGCCGTGGTCGGCCATGAAGTTCAGCTTCGTGGTGTCGCTGGTCTGCTTCGTGGTGCTGTTCATCGCCGTCGCGGTGCTCTACATGGTGCTGTCCGGCCTGGGGGTGTTCGAGAACATCATCCAGATGGTGAACCAGCTGACCGTCGCCGACGGCAAGCCCACCAACGGCATCAACGTGGCCTCCTGGTTCGAGCCGGTCCGCATCCTGGGCTACACCGCCCTGATCGGCACGGTCAACGTCGGACTGATCACCGCCCTGTCGACCCTCGGAGCGGTGATCTACAACGTCGCCTCCGACCTGGTCGGCGGCGTCGAGGTCACCTTCAGCGAGGCAGAGTAGCCGCCTCGCGTCCTCTCCCCGGTCCCGGCGGCCGGGGAGAGGACGCGGACCACGCCGGGAGCACGCCGGCACCGTGCCCGGAGCGTGACGACGGCACGGCGGATGCCGGGGTGGACGCCGGGAGCGGTACGGCGAAAAGCATGGCGCAAGCAGGTGCCGAAACAGGGTAAGCTTTTCCCTGTTCGAACGGACGGGTTCGCCTCCACCAGATGGACGCGGGGCCGTTCACGTGTGTGATGCGGGGCTATAGCTCAGACGGTTAGAGCGCTTCCCTGATAAGGAAGAGGTCCCAGGTTCAAGTCCTGGTAGCCCCACCCAGCTCAGAGGCCATTTCCCGGTTCGGGAAGTGGCCTTTTTCGATCTCCGGGTGGCCGCACGGGCGGCGACGGCGCTCCCCCGGCTTCACCGGAAAAGACCGGACGCGTCGCTTCGGCCGTTCCGAGCGGCGCGACGTCCGCCCTGGGGGCACGAACGACCGTCGGACGGCGCTGAGGGCAGGACGCCGGTGGGTGGCCGGCGGGGGAGCCGCCGCCACGGTCCGCCCGGTCGTCGTCACCCGGTGCCGACGACGGTGCCCAGGAGTCGCATGCCGAGCATCTCCCTGGAGAAGGAAAATCCGGTGATCTTCCTTGCCAGGGCGAAGGAGCGTGGGAACTCATCACAAAGGGGTGGTGGATACTCCGGGTCCGTGTCCGGTTCCAGGCAGGGATCCAGGGCGGGGTCCAGACCTACTTCGCGCATCATGGCGACAAATCGATCGGGATCGCTACCCGCGCGCGCGTCGGGACCTGACAGGTCGAACCATGTGACCACCTCGCCGTCGGCCGCGTAGACGAAGAAGTCCGAGGCGTGGATGTGTCCCGAGGGCTCGCGGGGACCCGGGTTCGTGCTTCCGCTCTACGCCGCCGTGGCCGCGCTTCTCCTGATCGCCGGCCTCGGTCACGACGAGGGGGCGGAGCCTCGGTGATCCCAGCCGTCGTGGAAGCGCGGCACGCCGCCGAAGTCGCGCAGCACCGCGTCGAGGGGCGTTCTCCTCCTGTTCACTCCCGCAGCCGGTCGTGCCAGGGGTGCGTGCCGTGCTCGATCGTCAGCGCCTCCGCCAGCCAGCGGCGTTGCGGACCGGTCAGCGACGGCAGCGCCCGCGTGAAGTCCGTCTCGTCCTTGGCGCGGAGCCCCTTGGCCTTGTACAGCAGCTGGACCTCCGGGGCGAGCCGGCGAAAACCGTCCGTGGCCACGGTGAGCGAGGACAGCGGGCGGCGGACGCGCGCGTCACGCCGGTAGACCCACTCGTCGCCGTCGGACTCGTCCAGCATCAGCTGGAAGCGCCACGGCCCGCCGGCGTGCTCCCGCACCCAGATGTCGTGCGCCCGGTCCGGCAGCACCTCGTTCACGGGCCAGGAACGCAGCGTGCCCGGCGGATCGGCCGCGTGGCAGTCCCATCCGGCCAGCAGGCGGCGTACCGCGAGCTGGTCACGCCGCAGCAGGCCGACGTCGATGTCACCGTGATCGCGATAGGGCCGCCCCACCGCCAGCTCGATCGCGTACCCGCCGCCGATCCACCAGGGGACGTCCAGCCCCTGGAACAACGCGACCACCTGCTCCAGCGGCGCCGGCTCCCACGGAGTCTTGACATGCCTCACCCTGCCGGCCTCCTCGATTCTCACCTCGGCCGCGATTCGGCGCCGCGCACCCGTACCGTGATCGGTGGTGCCGCCGGTGGGGCGGGTGAGGGCCCGTGGACCTCAAAAAGGGAGACGGCATGCGCCGCCTCCCTTTCCGGGGAAGTACCTCAGGCGCCGGTTCCCGGAATGCCGCTGCCCGCCACCGCGTTCATGACGTAGATCATGAAGGCTCCGGCCACGAGAACTGCACCCGCGATACGGTCGAATCGCCTCATATGGGTTCTGCTTTCTAGGAAATATGAATGATCTTCGGTTACGGCCTTTATGTCATCCGTAAAGTAAAGTATAGGCCAACCTCAACGCGGAGGTCGACTCTTTTGGACATGTGGGCCCTCGTAAATATATGTGGGCGATAATGACAAAAGAGATGATAAGGGTGATAAAAACCGTTTGACCGTTTCTCGTAAGGTCCAATTGATCATACTGGGAGGGCGGGTTCCCCGGCCACCTGGCGGTTTTCGCCTGTTCTACCCGGTGAGTCTCGTCCGGACGACCCGTGCCTCGGTCACGCCCAGGGACTCGTACAGGCCGAGTGCCCGCCGCCAGCACTCCCGCGCCCGCGCCCCCTCGCCGGCGCTTGCGAGCGCGGCGCCCATCTCGTCGAGGGTGCGGGCCTCCTGGTGGACGTCGCCGATGGCGCGCGCCAGGTCGAGGGCCTCACGGTAGTGGGCGAGGGCGGCGTCGTGGCGATGCGCGCGATGGTGGATGCCGCCGATGCTGAGGTGGGCCTGGCTCTCCTCGCGGCGTTCCGATATCTCGGTCGAGACGCGCAGGGCCTTGTGGTGGTGGGCGAGCGCCTCCGCGTCCCTGCCCATGCGCACGTAGCAACTGCCGACGTTGTTCAGGGCGTCCGCCTCGTGCCGCCGGTCACCGATGTCGCCGTAGATCCGCAGGGCCTTTCTGTAGCATTCGAGGGCGTCGGCGTGCCGGTTCAGGCGCTGGTAGACGTTGGCGACGTTGTTGAGCCAGATCGCCCTGTTCTGCGGCCCCATGTCGGGGTGCAGGGACTCGGCCTCCTCGTAGTGGCCCAGCGCCGCGGTGTAGTCGCCCAGCTTGAACTCGATCTCGCCGATGTTGTTCAGTGCGACCTGCTGCCCGCGCCGGTCGCCGTCCCGCCGGTACAACCCGAGCGCCCCCCGCAGGTGCTCGGCGGCCCTCGTGTAGTCCCCCCGGTGGGAGTGGATGATCCCGATGTGGGTGAGGCTGGCGGCCTGGCCGTGACGGTCGTCCAGCGTCCTGCGCAGCCGCAGTGCCCGCTCGAAGCAGTCCAGGGCGACGTCGAACTCGGAACGCTGCCAGTACACCAGGCCGCTGTTGTCGAGCAGGTCGGCGACGGCCCGCTCGTCGTCGAGGGCGCGCTGGATCGCCAGCGCCTCGTCCGCCAGCCGGAGCGCCTCCTCGTACCGGCCGGTCTGCCGCCGCACCACGCTGAGGTCGGCCAGCGCGTACGCGGTCCCCGACGGGTCGCCCAGCTCACGCCACGCCTCCACGGCGCGCGCGTGGAGTTCGGCCCCCTCCGCCCACGGGCCCCACACGTCGAGATACCGGCCGAGGACGCGCGGAAGCAGGGCCGCGTGCCTCGTCCACCCGTGGTCGGCGGCGTAGCGCGCGACACGGAGCAGGTTGTCCACCTCGGCGTTCATCCAGGCGAGGGCCTGTTCCTCGGTGCCGATGCCGGACGTGGGGCCCGCCGCACGGGGCATCTCGGCCGGGCCGCGGGTGCGGTGCGGGTAGAGCAGCCGGTCGGCGGCGTCGGCCGTGAGGAGGTGGTGGTCGAGGACCCGGCGGATCGCCTCGGCCCGCGCGCTCCGCGGTTCCCGCTCCGACAGCAGGCGGGCGTACTCACCGATGAGGTCGTGGAAACGGTACCGGCCCCGGCGGGGCTCGGAGATCAAATGATGGTCGAGGAGGTCGTCGAGCAACCTCTCCGCCTCGGTCCGGTCGGATTCCACCAACGCCGCCGCGCAGTCGGCGGTGATGTCCACCCCGGGATGCAGCCCGAGCCGCCAGAACGCCCGCTGCTGCCATTCGTCCAGGTCGTTGAAGGACAGTTCGAACGCCGCGATGATCCCCCGGTCCCCCGCCCGGATCTCGGCCAGCCGCCGGTCGTCCCTGTCGAGCAGCTCGGCGAGATCGGCCACGCTCCACGCGGGCCGGTGCCGGAACCGGCTGCCGGCCAGTTGGATCGCCAGGGGGAGATGGCCACAGAGGCGCACGACCCGCGCGACCTCGTCCTCCTGGAACATGCCCCGCGCACCCACGACACGGCCGAAGAGAGCGGCTCCCTCCTGCGGTGACAACACCTCAAGGGAGAGCGAGTGGACGTCGTCCAGCCCTGCCAGCCGCCGCCGGCTGGTGATCACGACAAGACAGCCGGACACCCCGGGCAGGAGGGGGCCGAGCTGGTCGTGCCCGGCGGCGTCGTCGAGGACGAGGAGCACCTTGCGGTGGGCGAGCGCGGTGCGCCACATCGCCGCCCGCTCGTCCAGCTCGTTCGGGATACCGGGGACCGGGACGCCGAGGAGACGCAGGAGACGTTCCAGCGCGGTCGCCGGGTCCATCGGCTCGTGCTGGGAGTCGTGACCCCGGAGGTCGAGGTAGAGCAGGCCGTCCGGATAGTCGTCGGCGAGCCGGTGGGCAAGGTGCACGGCCAGTGCCGTCTTCCCGACACCCGCCATGCCGTCGATCGCGAGAACGGTGACCGCGTCCCCCCGTACGCGCTGGTCGATCAGCCGGTCGATCTCGGGGGTCCTGCCGATGAAGGTGTGGATGTCGCGAGGAAGGCTGTTCGGCGGCCTGCTCCCCTGCCGGGCGGGCCAGGGGTCGGGCAGCAGCGCCGGGTCGCCCTGGAGGATGCGCTGATGCAGTGTCCGCAACGCCGGTCCCGGTTCGGTGCCGTGCGCGCCGACGAGACGCTTGTGCGCCTGGCGGTAGACGCCGAGGGCCTCCGCCTGCCGGCCGCCGCGGTAGAGCGCCAGCATGAGCAGCTCGATCAGTTTCTCGTTGAATCGAAATCGGTTGACCAGGTCGTGCAGTTCCGGCACGAGGCCGTTGTCCGGGCCGCGGAGAAGTTCGAGTTCGACGCGTCCGACGGTGCCGGCCAGAAGGTCACCCTCGATCTTCCGGCGGGTGTGGTCGGCCCAGGAACCGGAGAGGCCGGACAGCGGATCTCCCCGCCACAGCCGGCCCGCTTCGCGATACAGCCGGAGAGCGCCGTCGGCGTCGCCTTTTTCTATTCTCGAACGAGCTTTCGAGCAAAGTGCGCGAAAGCGATGGTAGTCGATGTTCTCCGGATCCGTTTCGACGGAATACGCTCCCGAACCGCCTCTCAGGCGCACGTCGTCCCCGGCGTCGCGCAGACGGCCCTTCAGCCGGGCGACGTGACTGTGCAGGTTACTCCGGGCATTGGCCGGCGGGTTTTCGTCCCACACCCTGTGGAGAAGCGACGTGGTGGAGACCGGCTTGCCCGGAGTCATCAGAAGGACGGCCAAAATGTGACGCTCCTTGGCCCACCCCAGGTCACGGCGTCGGCCCTGGGACCAAAACTCGACCGGGCCGAGAATACGTAATTCCATTCCAGCCCCCTTCTCGTGGGGAGTGGCCTTCCTGAATGACGCTTTTAACTGGGCGGAGTCAATCGAGCAGTAAGTGATTCGATTAGCTCTATGACCTATTTATCCTCAATCTTCGTTGGCTGGCAACAGGGTCGCCGCAAGGGTTTCCGCAAGTTTCAGCGGCGACGCTCGACAGAGGGCGACGAGCCTCGCCCGTCCGTCGGAAGAGGTCAGGGGTGATGACACGCAGATGTCCGATCATCGATGGAGCAGGGTTCCCACCGGGCTCGACGCCGGTCGTTGGGTGACGCGCAGGAACTGCAAAGAGGTGCTGGTGATTGTTCATACCGTCACGTCGGGACAGCGCCTGATGGACACCGTTCGTCTGGTGGAGTCCGACCTGAGGATCCAGGTCGTGGTCACCATGGCCCCGGACGTCTTCAGCAACGGGGTCGCGGAGTTCGTCGGTGGCCTGGGGACGGTGGTGCTGCCCTGGGAGCAGTCCAGGAACCAGCGGTTCGACCTCGCCATCGCGGCGAGCCTGGGCGCGCTCCACGAGATCCACGCGCCACTGATCGTCATTCCGCACGGTGCCGGTTTCAACAAGCTCGTGGCCGTGCGGGACGGTGCCCGTGCCGCGGGCGAACGTGTGGCGTACGGGCTCGATCCCCAGCGCCTGCTGTACGACGGCGCCGTGCTGCCCTCGGCGGTGGCGCTCTCCCACTCCTCCGAGCTGGGACGGCTGGGCCGGACGTGCCCGGAGGCGCTCCCCGTGGCCACCGTCGTCGGAGACCCGTCGTACGACAGGCTGACCGCCTGCCTGCCGCACCGAGATCTGTACCGCCGCGCGCTGACCGTCGAACCGGATCAGAAACTCGTGGTGGTCAGCTCGACCTGGGGAGCGACGTCGCTCTTCGGCCGGTGGCCGCGGCTGCTGCACCGCCTGGTCACGGAGCTGTCCCGGCAGGAGTATCGCGTCGTGCTGCTCCTGCACCCCAACATCTGGTTCGGGCACGGCACCTGGCAGGTGAGGGCCTGGTTCGCCGACTCCCTGAGGCGCGGACTGAGCCTGGTGCCGCCGGAGGCGGACTGGCACGCGGTCCTCGCCTCGGCCGACTGGATCATCGGGGACCACGGGTCGGCGACCCTGTACGGGACGGCCACCGGGGCGCCGGTCGTACTGGCCGGTTTCCCGCGGGCCGACGTCGACCCGTCGTCCGCGCTCGGAGCGCTCGCCGCCGTCGCGCCCCGGCTCTCCCCGTGCGGCTCGCTACGAGAGCAGTTGGTCAGGGTCGCCGCGGAGGTGGAGCCCGGCCGCTACCGGGCCGTCGCGGAAGGCATCACCTCCGCGCCGGGCCGTTTCGACCGGAACATGCGCCGGCTCATCTACCGGTTGCTGGATCTACGGCAGCCCGCGGCCGTCCCGGCGACCCCACCCGCTCCCGCGCCCTTTCTCATCAGGTAGACCACCCGCATCGGAGGACCGACGTGTTCGGCACACTCGTCTCAGTTCACCTCTTCCGGCTGGAACACGCGCTCAGGTTGCGCCGGATTCCGCCCGCGCCCGAAGTCGTCACCCCGCCCGGAACCCCTACCCCGCCCGGGGGCGCGGCCTCGCCCCGGATCACCGTCCCGCCGCGGACCCCCACCGCGTCCGGAGTCACCGCGTCACGGCGGAGCGACCTGGCGATCCTGGTGATCCCCAGGGAGGGCCCGCTCCGCGCCCCGTACCTCATGATCCTGTCTCCGGCGGGACACCACCGCGGCCTGCCGCCCGGCAGGCGCCTCTTCGACGGCACGCACATCGTCGCCGCCCTCGACGACCCGGTGGACCGGACCTGGTGCGAGGTCGCCGACGTCCTCGTGGGCCCGGAGGGTTCCCGGAACGATCCGGAGAGCCTCATCTCCGGCCTCCTCGACCGCTATCCCGGCTGCGAGGTCGCGGTCGGCGGGCGCGAGGCCGGGGGCGGTCTGTCGGCCGGCCTGCGTGACGGACGGTTCGTCACGACCACCGAGGTGGGAGGTCTCCCCGGCGGCGCGGACCCATGGCCCGCCGTCTACGGCTCGTTCCTGTACGGCTGGCGGATCGCCGGAATGCCGTTCGAGGGCCTGGCCACCGCCTCGGTGATCGTGGGCCGGTACACCGGCTCCTCGGCGGGCCGGATCGGAACGCTCGAAGTGGCGGGCAGGACGCAGGTCGGACCCGCCCGTCCTCGGACGCGTGGCATCGGAGGGAGGTCCGCATGACCCGCGGGATCCTCGTCGCCGGCGCCGTCAGCTTCTACGTGTCCGTGGGGGTGCGGGAGTTCCCGGTCCGGTACGCGTCAACGTCGTCGCCACGCTGGTCGTGCGCCGCGGTGTCCGGGGCCGCGGGTCACATCGCGCGGACACTGAAGACGCTCGGCGACGACGTGCGCCTGTGCACCGTGGTCGGCCGCGATCTCCTCGGCGCGGGCATAACGGCCGAACTCGGCCGTGCGGACCTGCTCGGCCCCGGGATCGTCGAGAGCGTCGAATCGTCGTCGGGCGTGACGCTCGTCGCGCCCGACGGCCGCCGCATGGGCTTCCCGCACCTGGCGCCCGTCGACCGGGTCGCGTATCCGCCCGGCCTCTTCGAGGCACAGGCCCGTGGCGCGGACCTCCTGGTCATGACGAACGCGAAGTTCGTCCGGGACCTGGTACCGCCCGCGGCCCGGCTCGGTGTCCCCATCGCCGTGGACGTCCACCTCATCGACGACCTCGACGACGAGTACGACCGCCCGTGGCTGGAGGCCGCGCGGATCGTCTTCTGCAGCCACGAGCGCCTTCCCTGCCCGCCCGAGGACTGGATGGCCGGGATGTTCCGGCGCTACCCGCGTTGCCAGGTGGTGGGCGTCGGGCTCGGCGGGCGGGGAGCGGCGCTCGGGACGAGGGACGGCCTGCTCGTCAGGGTGGGGGCCGTGACGCCGCGGGAGGTCGTCAACACCACCGGAGCCGGTGACGCGCTGTTCGCCACCTTCCTGCACGTCTGGCGGAACACCGCCGATCCGGTACGGGCCCTGAGGACGGCGGTGGTGCACGCCGGATGGAAGATCGGATCCCGCACCCCGGTGACGGCGTCACTGACCCGCGAGGAACTGTCGAGGCTGGAGGCCGCGCACCCGCCGCGCGTCGTCACCGGACGCTGGGACCTCCGCCCGCCCGCCGGAGGGCCGGGCGCCGAGACGTTCTGATCGTCGAGAGGCGCTGTTCCGCCGGGACGCCCTGACCGCCGGGACGCGCAGATCGCCGGGACGCGCAGACCGCCGAGGTCGTCCGGGCATCCCGCCGGGGCGGCCCCGACGGCCGGGCACCGCCCGGCCGTCAGGGGCCGTTCAAGCGGGACAGCCGATCGTCCAGCCTTCCGCTCCGGGCCCCGCGCCGGACGAGGATCCGTCGTGCGTCCTCGTAGCGGCCGCGGGCGTCGTCCCGGCGGCCGTTCTCCAGAGCGAGGTCTCCCAGCGCCTCCAGGGCCTGTACCTCGCCGCTGTCAGAGCCGATCCGCCGCATCTCCTCCAGCGCCCGCTCCAGGAGATCACCCGCCGCGGCGGGTCCCCCTGCCCGCGCGCGGCCGAGCAGGACGAGCACGCGTGCCTGGTTGTAGGGGTCGGGTTCCGCCGCGAGGAGCCGACGCGCCTCCGTCAGGTGTTCGACGGCCTCCGCATCGCGACCTCTCTCGCTCAGAGCGTCGCCGAGGTCGCACAACGTCAACGCCACCTTGCGCGATCCGCCCACCGCGCGGTAGTCGTCGAGCGCCTCCCCGAAGAGCGCGATGGCCTCGTCGACCCGTCCCCGGTCCATCTCCACCAGCCCCAGCCTGCGCCGGCCGCCGGCCACCCGCCGCAGGTCCCCCTCACGCCGCCAGATCTCCATCGCACCGCGGAAGTCGTCGGCGGCCTCGTCCAGCCGGCCGAGGGCACGCAGGGCCAGCCCGGTCCGGTTCAGCATCTTGGCCTCGCCCCGGGAGTCGGCGCAGGCGCGCGCCGCGGCCAGGCCCAGCCTGTCGACCTCCAGCCTTTCCGCGTGATGACCGCGGTACAGGAACAGGGGCCAGAGAGCGTCCACCAGTTGCCACGCGAGATCGAACAGGCCTCCTTCGGAGGCGGCACGGCAGGCGGCCCTGAGATTGTCGAACTCGTCCTCCAGCCAGTCGAGTGCCTGTACCGGGCCGGTGAAGACGATCGGCTCGGCGGGTTCGTGGACCACCACCCCCCGGGGCACCCGGCGGTACGGCAGCACGATCCGGCTCGCGCTCCAGGCGGTGTGCAGGAACCAGTCGAGCGCCCTTCGCACGGTCTCCTCCCGGGTCGTCCCGGAATCCAGTTGCTCGGCCAGTTCCCGGGCGTGCAGCCGGGTCAGGTCGTGGAAGCGATAGCGCCCGCCGGGTACGTCGTCGAGCAGATTGGCGTCCGTGAGGACCTCCAGCAGGTGGCGGGCCTGGACACGCGGGAGACCCGCCGTGGCGGCCACGGCCCGGCTGTCGAAGGTGGGGCCGGGGAAGAGCCCGAGCAACCGGTAGAGGCGTGCCGCCTCCCGCGGGGAGAGCCCCTGGTAGGAGAGCATGAGAGCGGCCCGGATCGTCATGTCGTCCTCCACTGACAGCTCGCTGAGGCGCCGTCGCTCGTGTGCGAGCGCCTCCACCATCTCCGACAGCGGCCGGTGCGGTCTGGTGGCGAGCCTGGCGGCGGCCACGCACAGGGCGAGCGGCAACCGCGCGCACAACTCCACCAGCTCGCCGGCCGCCTCCGGCTCACCGCGCACCCGATCGTCGCCCACGGCCCGCTCCAGCAGCGTCAGGGCCGCGGCCGGGCTGAGCCGGCCGAGCTGGACCCCTCTCGCCCCGCGCACCAGCAGCCCCGCCAGCCGCGACCGGCTGGTGACGATCGCGACACCGTCCGCGGAGGCCGGCAGCAGCGGGCTCACCTGCGCCACCGACAGGGCGTCGTCCAGTACGACGACCAGGCGACGCCCGTTCACCAGCGACTGGTAGAGCGCCGAACGCTCCGCCAGGTCGCCGGGGATCCGCTCGGGCGCGATCCCGAAGGCGCGGATGAACCGCCCCAGGACCTCCGCCGGTTGCACGGGGGCGTCCGCGGAGTGCCCTCGCAGGTCGGCGAAGAGCTGACCGTCCGGGAACGCGCCACGTTCCCGGTGCGACCAGTGCAACGCCACCGCGGTCTTACCGATGCCCGCCGGGCCGCTGACGACCGCGACCCTGGGCACTCCCGTCCCGCCCCGGTCGGAACACGCGGCGTCCAGCAGGGCGAGTGTCTCGACGCGATCGACCAGGGCGCTGCCGGCCGGCAACTGGGTCGGCCGCGGCAGAGGGGTTGACGCCTGATGCAGGTGGATCCCGCCGTGGACGTCACGGGCCTGGACGGCCGGCCCCAGCACGGTTCCGCTCAGCTCGTTGAAATGACTTTCGGATGGCTGGTTCCTGGCACTGGAGTCGGCACTCATCGCCCTGCTCGTGTCACGGGTAAGAGGCCGCACCCGTGAATAATCGTTGACCGAATCGAAGATTTGCACACATGAGAAAATGAACGGCGCCTTCCATGCTCACGTCATTCGAAGCCCTCGTCAAGGCGAAAGGATGTTCCCCGGCCGTTCTCGTGCAGGGAATAGGCATGAATATCCCTCCTGATCAGGAGAAATATTATTTTATGGCTCTCGAGAAGATATGGGTATTGAGCAATGGAAGGGATGGTGCGAAAGCACGCGGGGCGTTCGGTGAAACCCGCGTCGGACCGATGCCGGCACCGTGAACGGCGCGGTCCGGAACGGCCCCCTTCCGCGGGTGAACCGGCGGGCCGGCCCCCCGAAGCCTCAGGCCTCGGGGCCCCGATAGGTTCGCACCCCATGGAACCATGGGGTGCGAACCTGTACGGAGACCCCTGCCGGGACTGTGGCTACGTCTGGTCCCTGACGCCGTACGAGGCGATACGGCAGGTGGAGGAGTTGCCGGGACGGTTCTCCGTCCTGCTGGAAGGCCGCACCGGGAGCGAACGGCATCCGGAACTGGCCTGGACGCCCGCCGCCTATGTCAGCCATGTCACGGACAACCTGCGCAACTGGGCCGAGCGGCTGGCGGGTGCGCGACTCGCCGGCGCCGACCACGTCCCCGGCTACGACCAGGACCTTCTCGCTCGTGCCCGCCGCTACGACGAGATCGCGCCGGCGGCGGCCCTGTGGTCGTTACGGGGTGCCGTCGACGCCTGGGTGGAGTCCGTGTCGGCGGCTCTCGACCACCAGGTGGTCCTTCGTCACGCGGCGCGCGGAATCCAGCGTGCCGAGGACGTGGCCCGCAACAACGCGCACGACGGGACTCATCACGTCTGGGACGTCCAGCGGATCCTGTCGCACTGGGACCGGTCCCTCTCGACGTGAGTGAGCGGCCCCTCCGGGTCCTCGCCGTCGACCGGCTTCCGAGGCGCCCGGCCCCGCCCTGCCGACGGCGCCCGGCCCGGTCCGGTCGTGAGCGTGGCCGTGGCCGGGGACGCCCGTAGCTCCGCGTTCATCGGGTTGGCCGCGTCCGCCGCGTCCGCCGGCGGTCCGGTCATCCGGACGTCCCGCTCCGGCGGACGACGTAGTGCTTCATCTCCTGGATCTGCGGGATGAACGGCCGCACGGCGGCGAGGAACACGCGGAAGCCGGGGCTGTGGCGGAAGCCCTGTTCGTGCCCCTCTATCGAGTCCCACTCGATCCGCACGACGTAGTGTTCGGGTTCCTCGACGCCCCGGGCGATCTCGTAGGCCAGGCAGTGCGGGTCGGCGTCCAGGACAGGGGAGGCGTCCTGGTAGGCCCGCTCGAACTCGTCGGCCCGGGAAGGGGGAACGGTATAACGGATGTACTCGATGACCATGGCCGCCGTCCTCAACTCGAATGCGATTAATAAATACAATACAGTATTGGATTGGAAGGTCTGGCGTGGGTCAGAAGCAGGGCCGGGCTCGTGACAGCGCGATCGACGATCGGGTTCTCGCCGTCGCGGCCAGGCATCTCTCCCGGTACGGGTACGCGGCCATGTCCCTGTCGGCGGTCGCGGAGGAGGCCGGCACCACTCGCCAGGCCCTGTACCGGCGTTGGCCGGGCAAGGCCGAGCTGGCCGCCGCGGTGATCGCGACGCTGGAGGACCGGGAGGACCGGGAGGACCGGGAGGACCGGGAGGACCGGGAGGACCGGGAGGGGCGGGAAGGTCGGGGAGGCAGGGAAGGCAGGGACTCGTCGGCCACCGACCCGTTCACCGCGCTGGTGGCCGAGCTCACCGACTTCCAGCGCGGGGTGTCCCTCCCCGGAAGACTGTCGCTGGTGGGCACCATGCTCCAGGACACCACCGACCCAGGCGTCCGCGCCCGCTACCGCGCCCGCGTGATCGCTCCCCGGCGCACCAGACTCCTGGCCATCCTGGAGGCCGCGCGGCGGCTCGGGCGCATCGACGCCGAGGCCGACCTGGAGGTCGCCCTGACCATGTGCACCGGCTCCTGGTACGGGCGTGAGCTCGCCGGAGCCCCACTGCCCCCGCGGTGGCCGGAGCGGACGGCCGCCCTGGTCTGGCGGGCGCTCGGCGGCCAGGTCCCGACCGAACGGCATGACGCCGCCGAGGACGACTGACCGTCCCCGATGACACCCCCTCACGGAGAGCCCGGGGCCTTCACGGAGAGCCCGGCGGCACCCTCCTCACGGGGACCCGGGCCTTCGCAGAGCCAGGGGCGGGACTCCCAAGGGCGAGAGCCTTGGCGTGCGGGTCCCGGCGCGAGAGCCTCAGGGCGCGCCGAAGTCGACGTTCTCGGTCGCGACCGTCCCGGCCGTCCGCCCGGGCGCGGTCTCGTAGGTCCAGTACAGGTTCGTGTGCGCGATGACCTTCTCCGGCGGCGGCGCCCCCCACTCCGTCTGGTCCTCGGTCGTGTGGGCGTCACTGACCAGGGTCGTGTCGTACCCCCGGACGAACGCGCCGTGGAGCGTCGCGCGGATGCACTGATCGGTCTGCGCGCCGGTGACGACGAGCCGCCCGACACCGAGATCCGACAGCACCGTCTCCAGGGCGGTGGCCTCGAAGGAGTCGCCGTAGTGCTTCTCGACGACCGGCTCGCTGTCGCCCGGGGTCAGCTCGGGGACGATCCGCCACCCGTCGCTCTCCCTCTCGAGGTCCTCGTCGGAGTGCTGGACCCAGACGACCGGGACCCGTTCCCGCCGCGCCTTCTCGACGAGACCGTCGATGTTCGCGACGACCGCGTCCCGCCCGTGAGCCTCTCCGACGACGGCGTTCTGCACGTCGACGACGAGGAGCGCGGTGTTCGGCCGGTTCTTCAGTGTGGTCATGCTCTCCCTCTGCGTCGATGCGGGACTTGTGTACCCGAACCCACAGTTAAACACCCGCGCCGAAGGACACGACACCGGTTACGGCCGCGTACCGGAGCGCGTGTACGCCTCCAGGCGGTCGGCCAGTTCGCGGGGCCGGGCGAGGGCGACGGCGTGACCCCCGCCCATCTCGTCGGGGACGACGCCGAGGCGCTCCCGGACGACACGGCGCATGAACCCGGCGGGGAAGAAGCGGTCGTCGCGGCAGAGCAGGAAGCGCGTCGGCACGGCCGGCCAGGCGGTGAGCGGCCAGGGCTCGGTGAACGGGGTCGCGGACTGGTCCCGGCCCCTTCGCCCGGCCTCCGCCGCGAGGCCGGACGGGACATCGTGCAGGAACAGGGCGGCGTCGTCGTCCGGGTCCCGGCCGTCGTGCTCGTCCTGTTCGCGTCGTGCCCGCTCCCAGCCGGTCGCGCCCCACCAGTCCCCGGCCGTCTCGCCCGGCGAGGGGATCATCGCCGTCAGAAGCACCAGGAGCCCGACGGGTACCCGTTCGCACACCAGCGGCGCGGTGAAACCGCCAAGGGACTGCGCGACCACGACCAGACCGGTACGGTCACCCACGGCCTCGACCACCGCGTCCGCGTACTCGGACAGACCGGCCGAGTCGTCGTCGCACGGCAGGTCGGGCGCGACCACGTCATGTCCACGCGCCCGCAACTCTCCCTCCAGCAGATGCCAGTACCACGAGCCGGACGCGGCACCGTGGATCAGTACGTAGGTGGTCATACCGGTTTCCCCTCCCCGGCCGCGCTCGTCGCGGCCCGCACCCGTTGAGACGCCGGGACGCCCGGAAAGGGGTCGGTCTCACGGGCGGTGACCCGGCGAGACGCCGCGGGAACCGGTAAGGCACCGCGCGGTCGCGGGACCGTCGACGAGCGGGGCCGCCGAC
This sequence comes from Streptosporangium sp. NPDC023615, assembly GCF_040640155.1. Lineage (NCBI taxonomy): Bacteria > Bacillati > Actinomycetota > Actinomycetes > Streptosporangiales > Streptosporangiaceae > Streptosporangium > Streptosporangium sp. NPDC023615. The sequence continues at coordinate 56,160 of NZ_JBFABE010000004.1, read as the reverse complement.
GAGCGGGGTCGCCGACGAGCGGGACCGTCGACGATCGGGGTCGCCGACGGTCAGGGTGATGTCGCCGGCAGCCCGAAGGCGGCGAACAGGCGCGGCTCGAAGACGGTGATCTCCACGATCCTCCCGTCCTCGATCCGCAGCACGTTCAGCACCTGGGCCCTGTACTCGCGGCCCCCCGGCGGCCGGACGTACCCGGCCACGGCCGGCTGCCGGTTCGCGCGGGTGAGTACGCTCCGCCACCGCCCCCCGTACAGCGGCGAACCGGATCCGAAGGCGTCCGCGGCGAAGGCCGTGACCGCCTCGCGCCCGGCGAACCAGAACGGAAGGGGAGGCATCGTCATCCGCACGTCCTGGTGGAGCAGCCTGGCGAGTGCGGATGCGTCGGCTCGCTCGTGGGCGTCCATGAAGCGCCGCAGGAGCTCCCGTTCACCGGCACTCGGGGCCGTGGACGGCGCCCAGTCCAGGCGGCGTTCCGGAAGGTGCGCCCGCAACGTCGACCGCGCCCGCCGCAGAGCGCTCTTGACCGAGTCGACGCTCGTCCCGAGCAGCGCGGCCGTCTCCCTCGCGGGCCAGCCGAGCACGTCCCGCAGGATCAGCGCCGCCCGCTGGCCGGGGGGAAGGTGCTGGAGGGCGACGAGGAAGACCAGCTCGATGCTCTCCCTGCCCACCGCGGCGGCGTCGGGTTCGGCGCCGGGCGCGACCGGCTCCAGCAGGTGATCGGGGTACGGCTGCAGCCAGGGGATCCCGTCCGGGGCATCCCTTCGCGGACGGACCCCGTGCGGCCGTGGACGGCGCGGACGCCGGTCGAGGAAGTCCAGGCACGCGTTCGTGGCGATCCGGTAGAGCCAGGCACGGGCGCTGGAGCGGCCCTGGAAGGTCTCGCGTCCGCGCCAGGCCCGCAGGAACGTCTCCTGCACCAGGTCCTCGGACTCCTCCAGCGAGCCGAGCATCCGGTAGCAGTGCACCCGCAGCTCCCGCCGGTGGCGTCCGAACAGTTCGGCGAAGGCCGGCTCGTCGCCCGCCCGTACGGCGTCGGCGAGCGCCCCTTCCCTGTCCTCGTTCAAATGATCCGCCCCCGGTGTTCGCGCCGTTCGTCCTCGTTGGGACGGGCGAACGGCCGGAAAGGGGTCGGCCCGCGACCGGGGCGGTCCGTGGCGCCGAACCGTTCGGGGCGAGAATACGTGATGAGGGCATGAGACAACGGTTCGCCGCGGCTCTGACCGCCCTCGTCGCCTTCACCGCCGTCATGGCCGTTCCGGGTACGGCGTGCGCGTGCAGTTGCGTCGCGTTGAGGCCCTCGCAGCAGGTGGAGCGCGCGGCGGTCGTCTTCACCGGGACGGTGGTCGCCCTCCGCCAGGGGCGCCGGTCCACGACCGAGCCTCCGCCGCCGATCGTCTACGCCTTCCGGGTCGATCAGGTCTACAAGGGAAGGGATCGGATCCGCAAGGAGCAGGACCGGATCCGCAGGGGAGAGGATCGCCGGGTCCACGGGCGATGGGCCGGAGCCCGGATCGAGGTGGCGAGCAACGAGAACGGGGCCGCGTGCGGGTACTCCTTCGCCGTCGGGTCCCGCCACCTGGTCTTCGCCTCGGACGCCCGGGGAGGCCTGATCGGGAAGGATCCCGGTGTCGCGCTGAGTACCTCGCTCTGTCTCGGGAACCGCCGGGTGCGGCCCGGTGACGGGCCGTTGCGCGGACGGGACGGGATCCACGCGGGTGAACCGCTGTCCGAGGAGCTTCTCGCCGCGCTCGGCACGGCCAGGTCTCCGTCGGAGATCCGTGCCCGCGAGCGGCGGACGTGAGGTCCGCGAGTTTCTCCGGGCTCCCCGAGCTCCCCGAGCTCCCCGAGGCCCGTGAGCGAGGCGAGAGGGGCGGAAGGGCGCGGTGGTTCTCTCGAAGAAGACGAGAAGGGGGCGCCACCGTGAATTCCCGGTCGGACGGGTGTCACGGGTGGCGTCCCCCCGTACCCGTCCGGCGCGGGCACGAGAGCGGCTCGTCCTCGGTGGCCGCCGCGCGGAGACCACCGAGGTGAGCCGTCGGCCGGCGCGGGCCGTCCCGCGCGCACCGGATCAGGGCGGTCCGGGGCACCGGCCGGGACGGGCCCGTGCTCCCGGTCGGCCGGGCCATGCTCGTCAGGCCGGCCCTGGCCGGGGCAGACGGACAGGCCGTACGGGTCAGGTCAGTTTGTCCTTCAGCTTGCCCAGCGGACCCGCCTCGGTGCCGAAGGCGGGGCCGCTCGGCTCACCCATGCTGCCGTCGTAGGTGGCGTAGAGCATGGGGTCGGGCGGCGGCGCCGTGCCGGGACCTCCGAGCGGCTGGGGGTCGAGGAGGTAGGAGAACTCGTGCCGCCCGTCCGGCTGCGGGCCGGCCGCCCAGCCGCCCGTCGTGCCCTCGGTCCCCTCCGACAGGTCCCAGATCGCCGAGGCGTGCTCGGCGTACTCCTCGTCGAACAGCGCGTTCGGGACGATGACCTCCTCCAGGCCGTCGGTCTGGAGTTCCTCGATGGCCTTCAGCCACATGTTCTGGTGCAGGGTGTCGCGAGCCAGGTTGAACTTGAGCATGTCGCGTACGCCGGGGTCGTCGGTCATGTTGTAGAGCCGTGCGGTCTGCAGACGGCCCTGTGCCTCGGCCGCGACGTTGGCGCGGAAGTCGGCCAGCAGGTTGCCGCTCGCCACGATGAAACGGGCGTTCCACGGGTAGCCGTTGCTGTCGGCCAGCAGGGGACCCCCGCCGGCGACGATGACCTGCTGCGGGTCCATCCCGCCCAGCACGGCGCCGACCACCGGATCCGCCGCGGCCATCTTCGTGGTCGCGGTGGCGGGCGCGCCCTCCAGCAGACGGGCGATCATGGTGGCGATCATCTCGACGTGACCGATCTCCTCGGTCGCGACGTCCATGATCAGATCCTTGTACTTGCCGGGCATGCGGCAGTTCCAGCCCTGGAACAGGTACTGCATGGTGACGGTCATCTCGCCATAGGCGCCACCGAGCAGTTCCTGAAGCTTGTGGGCGTAGACCGGATCGGGCTTCTCGGGTTTGGCCTCGAACTGCAAGGGCTTGGTGTGCAGAAACATCAACCGCTCCTCATGTCGGACTCTGGATCAGGGTCCACGGAGCCATGTGCCACCTTCCGGCCGCAGAGCTGACCCCGCTGATGGATCTGATGGGGGTCGTCCAGAAATTCCAACAGCTTCATCGCCGGGGGCGGTAGAGGAACACGCCCGTGCACGTGACCGGCTGCTTAAATTTCTTCCCATACGGCTGGGCTCTGTCCTATGTGGAGATGCTCCCCTTACGGCCCGTCCGTACCGCTCATCCGCTCATCCGGTACGAGGGTGCCGGAGCCATCCGGCCGGGCCGGGCGAGCCGGACCGGGCCAGGGGGGCGAGGTGGGCCGGTCCAAGCCGGGGTGGGACGAGGTGCGGCCGGGCGGGTGGGGCGGGACCCAGGCCGGGCGGGCCGTACCCGGCTCAGACCTCCAGGCAGCTCTCGGCGGGCAGGAGTTCGGCGCGCATGTTGCGCTCCATCATCCGCAGGGACGCCTCGGCCAGGTCGGAATGGATGTGGGCCACGCAGTCGCGGGCCACCCGCAGGGAGAACTCACGGACGTAGGCGTCCAGCGCGCTGTAGAGCACACACTGCTCGGTCACCTGACCGGCCAGCACGACGGTCTCGATCTCTTCGCTGCGCAGCAGGTAGTCCAGCGGTGTGCCGTAGAAGGCACTGTGGCGCACCTTGGGCATGAACGCGCAGTCGGGCGGGGCGAGAACCGGCTCGACCAGGTCGGGGCGCCTGCCTTCGAGCGCGCGCCGCTGCAGGTCCTCGCGATCGGCGGTGAAGTCTCCGTGATTGTCGTTGACGAAGATCAAACGAACGTGGGGGCTGCGGTGGGCCCGCTCGATCAGCCCGGACAGTGGTTCGATGATCTGTTCGACGCTCTTCTCCAGGAGGTCGGCATCATCGTGGTCGTAAGGGTTCAGCATGTCGACCACCACGACGGCAATGTTTCTCATCCCGGCCCCCTGCCCCATGATGTCGGTTTCATCACGGGGGAGGGAGGTAAAGATGAGGCGGTGTCTCGGTATCTCGGTGTCTCGGTATGAGAAGCGCGCCTTTCATACCGACGGGTGAGACGCCTCGGCGGGCCGCCCCGTACGGGATCGCTGAAGCTCGGCGTTGATGCGCAGCGCCTCGGCCAGTTGGTCCTCCAGGATGATGATGCGGCAGGCGGCCTCCAGGGGCGTGCCCTGGTCGACCAGCTCGCGTGCCCGGGAGGCCAGGCGCAGCTGGTAGCGCGAGTAGCGGCGGTGTCCGCCCTCGGAGCGCTGCGGCTCGATCAGGCGGGCGGTTCCCAGGCCGCGCAGGAAGGCGGGGGTCACTCCCACGAGCTCCGCCGCCCGGCCCATGCTGTAGGCGGGGTAGTCCTCGTCGTCGAGCCTGGATCCGGTTCCGGCTCCGCTGCCGGTGCCGAGCGCGTTGTCGCTCGTATCGACCTTGTCCTGCGTGTCCTGCGAGGCCTTGCCCCGCGAACCCTTGTCCTGCTTGCCCTGCGAAGCCTTGTCCTGCGGGGCCTTGTCCTGCAAAGCCTTGTCCTGCGAGTCGGCCCTCGGTCGGAGGGCCGGCACTATCGGTACTTGATCCATACAACCTTCCCGGACGCGAACAGGGGCCCCGGTGCCATAACGCACCGGGGCCCAAACGAGGTTCAACACCATCTACCGGCCGGCTGGCCGATCTACTGCCTCCACGTCGCGCCCGACGGGGCGGAGACGCGGGGATCGCGTATGCGTGACCGTAGATCACCGTCCAATCCGTGGAACTGCGATGCCCGTACGGCGAGAAACAACCTGTGACGGGCGATCCTGATGGCGTTCAACGCTCCCTTCTCTATCCCTGCACCTCTGACCTCAGGTAATGCCTCGACAGCGCGTCCACGGCCGGGACCCTTCCACTGCATCGGCCCTGGCACGTCCGACCTTCTGTCGTACAACTACTTCCAGCTACTTCGTCCACATCATCCACTTCGTCCGGGCAGTTCGTCGTGATGCTCGCGTACTGCTCTGCCCTGTGGATCCGTCCCTTGCGATGTCAGAAACCCTACTCCGGACTATGGGCGATGTCTACCGTGGCGACGACAGATTTTCGATTTCCGGGGCGGGAGGTATGTGGAACGGCGATCGGGAACCACCGGTGACGGGAGCGGAGGGAGAACGGAGCCGCTCTCGCGGCGGAACCGTCCGGGAGCTCCGGGCACCGTCCGGGCCGGGGACGACGCGGAACGGGACGACACCCTCGCGCCGTGCTGTCCGGCCGTCCCGCTCAGCTCCGGGCGGGGGTCAGCTCCGCCATCCGCGACCATCCGTCGCCGGGCACCTCCACATTGATGATCTCCGGTGTCTCCGCGATCACCTCGGGCATCCAGGCCATGGCGGTCCTGAAGTGCTCGGAGTTCACGTGTTCCTCGCCCGCGGCGGGCGACGCGAACGCCTCCAGCAGGACGAACCGGTCGGGTGCGTCGACACTCCTGGACCAGTCGAAGAAGAGGTTCCCCGGCTCCTCCCGGGTGGCCCGGGTGAACTCGTCGACGAGTGAGAGCCACTCGTCGGCCCGCTCGGGACGCACGGTGAACCTGACCGCGATGAAGATCATGATTTGCTCTCTTTCGCTCTGCCGGAATCGACGGTCGAGACCACCGTCCGTGCGCCGACGGCGTACGAAACGGGGACGGACGGTGTCATGGCCATGATGGCCGAGCCGGCATCGAGTCGCGGGAGCCCCCGTACGACACCGTGCCATGCACCTCCCGGCGTGCACCGGCGGGTCCCTGTGCCGCCGCCCGGGCCGCATGCCCGGCCCGTGGCGGGGAAGATCGGCACACGACGGATGACGGCGATCCGGACGGTCCGGCCGCTCCGGGCACGGCGCCCTCGCCCCGAGAGCCTCGCCGGAGACCGTCGCCCGAGACCACCGCCCGAGACCACCGCACCGGTGTCGTCGCCCTTTCGCAAAGGAGCCGATCATGCAGGCCCCGCCGTCCCCGCACGTGACCCGGCCGGTCATGTACCACCGCTGGTCCGAGATGACCTTCATGCACTGGCGGTACCCGCCCGCCGCGCTCCAGCGGCTCCTGCCCGCCGGGCTCACCGTCGACACCTTCGACGGCTCGGCCTGGGTCGGTCTCACCACCTTCCTGATGGAGGACGTACGCCCCCCGGGCCTGCCCGCCCTGCCCTGGCTCTCCCGCTTCCCCGAGACCAACGTGCGCACGTACGTGCGGGACGAACAGGGGCGCGACGGTGTCTGGTTCCTCTCCCTGGACGCCGGTCTCCTGCCGGCCGTGCTCGGTGCGCGGGCCGGTTACCGGCTGCCCTACTTCTGGTCCCGCATGGCCGTCCGGGCATCGGGCGCGCGGCGCGGCTACCGCTGTCGCCGGCGCTGGCCCGGACCGGCCGGCGCGCGATGCGACGCGGACGTGGAGATGGGAGACCCGTTCGACGAGTCCGAGCGCGACGAGCTGGCGCATTTCCTCACCGCCCGCTACCGGCTGTTCACCACCGTCGGGGGCAGGACGGCCACCGCCCGGATCGAGCACGCCGACTGGCCGCTCCGCCACGCCCGCCTGCTCCGCCTGGACCAGGACCTGCTCCAGGCCGGAGGGCTCACCGCTCCCGACGACGCCCCGGTGCTGCACGCCTCGCGCGGGGTGACGGTACGGATAGGCATGTGGGGCCGATGACGTAGGCGCCCGGCGGGAAACGGGGCCCTCGCCGTGGCGGGCGACCCGCCGGCCGCCGCCGTACGGCGGCGGCACCGCCGTACCGGGGCCGGGGACGGCCGGGGCTCGGGGCGCGGCTCGGACCCCTTCCCCCTCAACGCGGGGTCTGGGCCTCCGGACCGGGATCGTCGAGCCTGGAGCCCGCCGGGCCGCGCGACCCGTTCCGGGCCGACGGGACACGCAGGTCCATCCGCAGCCGGACCCGGGATCCCTCGGTGATCTGCTCGATGACGAACTCGTCGCACAACTGGGTCATCAGCCACAGGCCGAAACCTCGCACGGTGCCGGTGGGGCGCTGTGCCGGGACGTGTTCGCGCGCCAGTACCCCGACGGTGTCGGTGACGTCGACGGTCAGATGCGTCTCGTTCCGCCAGATGTCCAGCGTGCCCTTGCCGCCGCCGTGCTCCAGGACGTTGATGACCGCCTCGTTGGTCGCGAGGAGGAGATCGTCCAGGCGTTCGCCCCACATGCCGGCTTGGACGGCGTGATGGTGCAGACGCTCCCGCAGCGCACTGAGATCCTCGTCGATCGGCCAGTGCTGGCCGTGGTCGGCGGTCACGACACCCCCTTGACGTCGCCTTATCTGGCAGTCACCGGGGGGCGAGCCGACTTGCTCCAGAATCAGGGCGTTGCTGACGAGTTACACGATGCTAGACACCTGCCCGCTCGTTGCCAACTTACGACCACCACGGCCGTCGGAAGTTCATTCGGTCACATCCGTCGTGAATATCCGAAGGCCGGGGCCGGGCGGCTGACTACGAGGGAGAGCTCGGGCGCAGGGAACTGACGGCGTCGGCGACGGTGGGCTGGACGCCGAAGGCCTGGAGGAGACCGGTGAGGTGGAAGAGCCGCTCCAGACGGGGATGCAGGTTCACCAGGACGATGTTGCCCCCGCGATCCTGGACGGCCTTGCGTGCGTTCAGGAAGGTCTGGATCCCGGTGGAGTCACAGAAGGTCAACTCGGTCAGGTCGATGACGAGGTCGCCACCGGCCTGCCCGATGGCCTGGTGCAGGTCATGGTGAAAGCGTTCGGCGTTGCTGTAGTCAAGTTCGCCGGCCACGGCCAGAAGGAGCATCTCCTCCACGGCGGGGTCGGACACGTCGGTCACTCGGACGGCAGCGCTCACGGATATACCTCTGCAAACGGTCGGGTGGAGGGAGAGGCGGCCGGGGTGCCGCCGGGCCGGCCCAGAGCGGAACAGGAGCGTGCCGACCCGGTCAGGATCACCCCAGGTCGGCGCCTGGTGGCGGGGGGCGGGGTCGATCCGGCTGCTCTCAGCTGCGGTCCTCCGAATTCCTCTAGAGAACCCTTACGGTACAACTGAGGAGCAATTTGTAGTTATCCCACCAGAAGATAGGTTCTCTGGACCGGTGATGAGAACCTCCGTCCAACCGCACAGCTCCATGATCCGTCGTGTGTGGGGTGAAAGCCCGTCGACCAGCAGCGCGCGGCCCTCCTCCAGCCCGAACGCCGCCTCCGCCAGCACCCTCAGCCCGCCCACGTCGATGAAACCGACGTCGTGCAGGTCGATATGAAGATCACCGGAGGTCCGCTCCAGCGCCATGGTCAGCGCCCGGACCAGGATCTCCCGCGTACCCACGTCGATGTCGCCCTCGCAGCGCACGCCGGGAGGCATACCGGTGAAAAGAACGCGTAGTGAGCCGTGGCCGATGTCACCCATCATTGCGATCACCTTCTAGGTGCGCATGAAGGTCAGTCGACGCCTGCCCTGACGGTGCAGGGTGTGTCGGCTGATCGCCATGGATACCGGCAGTGCCGGGACCTGCTCTCATCATCCTTCAATCAGGCGCCCCGCGATACGGCCACCGCTTCCGAGTTTCCGGTATGCACGAATCCGCCGTCCGTCCCCGAAAAGGACCGGAAACGGGCGGACCTGGAACGGGGCGGGAGCGGACCTGGAGGGGGCGGAAGCGGACGGGACGGGACGGGGACGGGGACGGGTCCGGCGGGACGCGGAGACGGGCCTTGGAAAAGGGCGGCGTGGGAAGGCATGGAATCGGGACGGGAACGGCCGCGGGAATGAACACCGCGCGAGATCGGCTGTGAGTGACGACACGGCCGGGCACCTCCGGCGGAGCCGTCGCTCCCGCCCTCCGGCCGGCAGGCCCCTGGAGAACCGCCGTACGGCGGTCCGACGAAGGAGAATCCATGCAGGTGGACGTCAGGCTCTCCCCCGGCGGGGACTCCTACCTGGCGGAGGTGGAGGGCCGGCCCGCGGGACGGCTCGACCTCGTCCGGCGTGACGGGGTCATCGTCTACCCCCACACCAAGGTCCAGCCCGAGCACGAGGGCAGAGGGGTGGGATCCGCGCTGGTCCGCACGGCACTGGACGCGGCCCGCGCCGAGGGCGCCAGGGTCGTCCCCCTCTGCTGGTTCGTGAAGGAGTGGATCGACCGCCACCCCGACTACGCCGACCTCGTCGAGGGCACCTGAGCGATCCGGGGCACGGGCTCCTCCCCCTTCCCCGGACCCTCGTCGCCCGGACGCCGTCCCTGAGTCTCCTGCGCCTCCCTGGGCCCCTGGACTCCCTGGGTTTCTGTCCCGGGATCGCCGGATCCGCCGGATCGCTCAGATCTGGTCGATAACGAGCGGGTCTGTGTGGTTCCTCCTCTGATCGGATCGCGCCGGAGCGGCCGGAACCGCCGGTCACGAGGGGCCCGGCCCGGATGCGGCCCGCCGCCGACCGGCGGCGGGCGGCCGGGGGCGGCGAGAACAGGCCCATGCGGGGGTTATCGTGAGAGCGAGGACGGTTTCGCAGTAAGGATCACGACGTACCGTGATCATCCAAACGCGAAGCGTACGGCATGACAGTGGCAATCACCCGGTTGGCGTAGATCGGCCATGGCGGCTCGGTCGGGCCGATCGGATCATGGCCCGGTCCCTTGCTAGGCTGCAGGGAACCGTTCGAACCGGGCGTTGTCTCACCCCGGCTGGTGAGACTTCTCAAGAAGATGGGGTCACACCGTGAAGAAGTTGCTCGTTCTGGCACTCGTCGCCCTCGGGGGGCTGCTGGTCTGGCGCAAGGTGCAGGCCGACCGCGCCGAGCTGGACCTGTGGACCGAGGCCACCGGCAGCGAGAACTGACATACGCGGCTACCGATTCGGGTGCTTTCATGATCCTTGCTCACGATGGAGTGACACCCATCAGGCTTGTCTGCCTGGATCTGGCAGGCACCACGGTCGGTGACGTCGCCATGGTCGAGCGGGCGTTCGCCGAGGCGATCGCCACGCAGGGCATCGTGCCCGGGACCGGTGCGTACGCCCGCGCCATGGTGCACGTGCACCGGTCCCGGGGATGCTCCAAGATCGACGTCTTCCGTGGCATCTTCCCGGACAACGAGGCCCAGGCTCAGGCGGCCAACCTGACGTTCGAGCGCTCCTACGAGGGGGCCATCGACCGTACGGGTCTCGTCCCGCTGCCCGGAGTGGTCGAGGCCCTCGACAAGCTCCGTGGCGTCGAGATCAAGATCTGTCTCGTCACCGGTTTCAGCCGCGCCATGCTCGGGCGGGTGCTGGCAGCCCTGCCCTGGGCCGACAAGATCGACCTGGCCCTGTGCCCCGAGGACGCCGGCCGTGGCCGTCCCATGCCCGACCTGGTCCTCACCGCGGTTCTGCGCCTGGGCGTCGAGGACGTCCGCCAGGTCGCGGTCATCGGCGACTCCGAGAGCGACATGCTCAGCGGCCGCCGCGCCGGCGCGTCCGTGGTCGCCGGGATCCTGACCGGCGTCCACAGCAGGGAACGCCTTCTCAAGGGCGGAGCCACCCACCTCCTCGACTCCGTCGCGGACCTTCCCGAACTTCTCCTGGTAGGTGCCCCGGCCGAGCCCCCGGTGGCCGTCGCCGCCCGCTAGGCCGTCACGAGTCCGATCTCGCCCCGCCCTCCCCTGGACTCTCGCCCGCTTCGTTCCGGTCCACCGGCCTCGGACCGCCCGCGCCGCTCCCGGCCCATCGGGCCGGACCTGCCCGCGCAGCCCCCGGAGCACCGTCCCGGTCCGATCACTGTCACGCCCGGCTCATCACTTCGCTTCCGGCCGCAGACGCCCGCGCCCGAGGGCGCCCGCCGCACCCATTCAAGTGGCGTAGGAGCGGGTCCTGTTGCTACCGTGTACGACTGAAGCAGGCCGTGTGCAGGGGGCATCTCCCCAGGCCACCGGCTTGAATCTCGGGGCCTTAGCTCAGTTGGCAGAGCGCCTGCTTTGCAAGCAGGATGTCAGGAGTTCGAATCTCCTAGGCTCCACCACCCTCACGGACACGAAGAAGCCCAGGTCAGGTATGGTCGCCGCAACCTGGGCTTTGGCCTTCATCCGGCCTTCTTATGCTCCCGCCACCCGTGTGCCGGTGCGATCGAGGAGCAGGGGGCACGGGTGATCACGGACAGGAGAGGGCCGTCCCTGAGCTGCGTCGCAGCAGTTCAGGGAGCCGCGTACCGAAATCGCCCGAACCGGCTCCTCCGTTCATCGAGAAATCGAGAACCCGCCGCCCGGCAGGCAGACGAAGCGTAAATCGTCAGGACCGCGGGTGCTCCACGCCTCGTATCGGGAATCGGGTTTCACGTTCAGGTGCGTCCCGGTGTCGAAGACCAACCGCAGCGCACCAGATTTGAAGGCGACCGATGACACGATCGTCGCGCCGAAGAGCGCCAGGGCCGGCGCCACCTCCTGGCGCTCAGGGGCCAGTTGGAGCGGCTCCGCATCGGGAGCAGTCAGCGGGCCTGTGGTGAGCGTCGCCGTGGACTCGATGTCCACCTGGGCGTCACCGTCGAGGAGCAACGTCAATTGATGACTCACCCGGACTTGGACCACCTGCATCCCCCTGTAGGGCAGAATCCACCGGTCCTCCAGCTCGGCCGGATCCGCCGGCGTGGTCACGATGCCGTCCGAGCGCATGACCGCTCCCCGGATCAACGGGTCAGCGACCGCATGATCTGTCCTGCGGTGGTTCACCGAGACCATCATCCGAAGCGTCCCGTCGCCGTGCGGAAGCACATAGGCAAGGACTTTGTACTCCCGGCCGTCCTCGCCGGTGACGTGCTTCCAGTCCTTGTCGCCGTTCTCTTCCATCACGGCGAGCTCGTCGTAGCGCGCGACACGTCGCCACCGGTCCAGGCACTCCTCCGCGATCCGCGCCGCGACCTTCTCGTTGAGCTTCACCGGATCATCCTGCCGTCCGTGCCATCGGCGTGTGACCGGACAGGGCGACGAGGGGTTGACCACGATCGCTCACGACCGGCCGAACGCCTCGCTCAGCCTCTCCACGAGGCGTGATCGTGCGCCTCTGGCCCTGCCCTCGTGCCGTGGACGGTGGGGTGATCGACGAACCGTGTCCCGTTCCTCGGCACGGCTCACCGCTTGCGGGCCAGCAGTTGCACTGCTCGCGCCGGGTGATCGTTCATCGTGACGACGGAGGTCTGACGCTCTTCCATGAGATCGAACGCGGTCAGGAGGGCGCGCAGTTCGGCTGTGTCATGGTGCCGCACCACCGCGCCGTCGCCGGTGGCGAACACCCCGTAGGGGGTTCCGAACCGCCGGGCGTAGGCGGCGTAGCGGTCCCGGTTCCGTTCGTCGTCCTGCAGCAGCATGTCACTGATGTAGAGGAGCCCGCCGGGTACCAGGACGCGGACGAGTTCGGCGAGGAGCGCCCGCTGCGCGTCGTCGTCGGGAACGCACGTCAGCACCGCGAACAACAGCACGACCTCGAAGCTCGCCGACGGGTACGGCAGGTCTGGTGGGGATTCCAGCACCGCGAGGCGCAGGTCGGGATGCAGCCGGCGCCCCCGCGCGATCAGAGCGGAGGACAGGTCCACTCCCGACACGTCGGAGAAGCCCCGCTGGCTCAGCTCGGCCATGACACGTCCGTAGCCGCAGCCGTAGTCCAGGATTCGAGCCTCCGGGTCCACGGTCGTCAGCCAGCCGAGGTCGACGGGGTGGGTGAACGTCTTCTCGGCGCCGACGGTGTCCCAGTACGTGACCTGACGACCAGGATCCTTCATGGATTCACAGTACGTGACACGTCTCGATCACCCCACGGGGCCGATCTGAACGCCGGTGCGCATCGGCCGTGTCCGGCGTCCGTCGGCGAGAGCGATCGGATCATCGGCGGGCCCTGACGGCAGGCACGCGGACACAACGTGCTGTCCACCCGTGCGATGAACACGGTGTGTGATTCCTCTGCACGCGGCTCAGTGGCATACCTTCTGGACGGCGACTTCCGGGGCATCGGATTCCCATTCCTCAGCGGTCATGAAACCCCCGGCGACGGCACAGACCGCCCCGGGAGGGTCGGCCGGAAAACCGACATCCCACAGCCGCACGGTGCTGTCCATGCTCGCGGTGGCCAGGGTGCGTCCGTCCGGGCTGAAGGTGGCCGACTCGACGTAGTCGGTGTGGCCGGTGAGGGGGTTGCCGATGGGTTTGTGCGTCCGCACGTCCCACAGTCGCACGGTGTTGTCACTGCCCGCGGTGGCCAGGGTGTGTCCGTCCGGGCTGAAGGTCACCGAGGAGACGAACCTGGTGTGGCCGGTGAGGGGGGTGCCGATGGGTTTGCGTGTCCGCACGTCCCACAGTCGCACGGTGCTGTCGATGCCTGCGGTGGCCAGGGTGTGTCCGTCCGGGCTGAAGGCCACCGAATCGATGCCGTCGGTGTGGCCGGTGAGGGGGTTGCCGATGGGTTTGTGCGTCCGCACGTCCCACAGTCGCACCGTGTTGTCCCTGCTCGCGGTGGCCAGGGTGCGTCCGTCCGGGCTGAAGGCCACCGAGAAGACGAACCCGGTATGGCCGGTGAGAGGGGAGCCGATGGGCTCGCGCGTCCGCACGTCCCACAGCCGCGCCGTGTTGTCCCTGCTCGCGGTGGCCAGGGTGTGACCGTCCGGGCCGAAGGCCACCGATTTGACGCCACTGGTGTGGCCGGCGAGGGGTGAGCCGATGGGCTCGCGTGTCCGCACGTTCCACAGCCGTACGGTGTCGTCGTTACCCGCGGTGGCCAGGGTGTGTCCGTCCGGGCTGAAGGTCACCGACTCGACGTAGTCGGTATGACCTGCCAGAGGCGAGCCGATGGGTTTGCGTGTTCGCGTGTCCCACAGTCGCACGGTGCTGTCGCTGCCCGCGGTGGCCAGGGTGTGTCCGTCCGGGCTGAAGGCCACCGAACTGACACCGCTGATGTGGCCGGTGAGGGGGGTGCCGATGGGTTTGTGCGTCCGGGCGTCCCACAGCCGCACCGTGTTGTCCCAACTCGCGGTGGCCAGGGTGTGTCCGTCCGGGCTGAAGGCCACCGAGGAGACGAAGCCGGTGTGGCCTGTCAGGGGTGAGCCGATGGGTTCACGGGTTTGCGTGTCCCACAGTCGCAGGGTGTCGTCGCTGCCGGCGGTGGCCAGGGTGTGTCCGTCCGGGCTGAAGGTCACCGATTCGACGTCGTCGGTGTGGCCTGTCAGGGGTGAGCCGATGGGTTCACGGGTTTGCGTGTCCCACAGTCGCAGGGTGTCGTCGCTGCCGGCGGTGGCCAGGGTGTGTCCGTCCGGGCTGAAGGCCACCGAATTGACGTCGTCGGTGTGGCCGGCCAGGGGTGAGGCGACGGGTTCACGCGTCCGTGTGTCCCACAACCGCACCGTGTCGTCCTTGCTGGCGGTGGCCAGGGTGTGTCCGTCCGGGCTGAAGGCCACCGATTCGATGTAACCGGCGTGGCCGGTGAGGGGAGTGCCGATGGGTTCGCGCGTCCGCACGTCCCACAGTCGCACGGTGCTGTCGCTGCCGGCGGTGGCCAGGGTGCGTCCGTCCGGGCTGAAGGCCACCGAACTGACACCGCTGATGTGGCCGGTGAGGGGGGTGCCGATGGGTTCGCGCGTCCGCACGTCCCACAGTCGCACGGTGCCGTCCAGGCCCGCGGTGGCCAGGGTGTGTCCGTCCGGGCTGAAGGCCACCGACTCGACGTAGCCGGCGTGGCCGGTGAGGACCGCGCGGTCGGGTCTGCCGAGCACGTTGAGCATGGCGAGCCGGGCCTCGGGGGTCTGTTCGACACGCCAGGCGGCCACCGCCAGCAGCGCCGACAGCCGGGGATCGCCGGTGGCGAGTTCGCTCTGCGCGGCGAGCTGGCGCGACAGGGCCAGGTCCCGCTGCTCGTCGGCGTTCCTCTGGGCCCGCACCGCGAGCCCCGTGGCCGTCATGGACACCACCAGCAATACCGCCAGCACCCCGGTGAATATCTGGCGGCGTCGGGCGGCGCGGGCCTGGGCGACGGTGCCGGCGTCCAGCAGCTCACGCTCCAGGCGGTTCAGCCGCAGGTGCCGGTGTCCGGCGGCCGCCCACACCAACGCCTCCTGCAACTGCCGCCCGTCCAACCCGT
Organism: Streptosporangium sp. NPDC023615; assembly: GCF_040640155.1. NCBI lineage: Bacteria > Bacillati > Actinomycetota > Actinomycetes > Streptosporangiales > Streptosporangiaceae > Streptosporangium > Streptosporangium sp. NPDC023615. Next base: position 41,030 of record NZ_JBFABE010000004.1, on the reverse strand, counting down.
CGGACGGCCTGCGCCCGTTCTCGGCCCACGCGCGCGCGGTCTGGCGGATGCGCTGGTGCACCACCAGGCCGTCGTGGGCCTCCCGCACCCAGGCGCGCAGACGGGGCCAGGCTCCCAGCGCCGCCGGCCGCGCCAGCACCACCCGCCCGTCCACGCAGTCCACGATCGGGTCGAAGGCCTCCAGCGCGCGCCGCACCGCCCGTTCCTCCTCGGCCGACCCGCGATCCAGCACCTCCTCCAGCGACGCCGTACGCGGACTCAGATCCCCGCCGTCGGTGAGCGCCACCAGCCGCAGGAACACCTCCGGCACCACGTCACGCTCCTGGGGCGTCAGGCGGGCGTAGACGTCCTCGGCGACCGTGCCCAGCGCCGGATCGGTCGGCTCGCCCCGCCCCAGCAGTTCGGCCTGGGCGCTGGCGGCCGCCATCAGGTCGCCGAAGGCGGCCGGACCTCCCACCAGCGCCGCCAGCAGTGCGGTGGACGCGGGGCGACTCGCCGGGTCCTTGGCCAGGGCCGCCCCCACCAGCGGCCGCAGGCTCGAAGGGAGCGCGTTCAGGTCCGGCTCGTGGTTGAGCACCTGGTAGTAGATGGAGGGAACCGACTCCCCGGGGAAGGCGGGCGTCCCGGTGGCGGCGAACACGATGATCGCGCCCCAGGCGAACACGTCGGCCGCGGCGTCGGCGCGCTTGCCGTGGAAGACCTCCGGTGCCATGTAACGCGGGGTGCCGATGGGCGGCCCGGTCGGGGTCAGGGACATCTCGGCGGTGCGTGCGATCCCGAAGTCGATCAGCCGGGGACCGTCGGGGCCCAGCAGCACGTTGTCGGGCTTGAGATCGCGGTGGACCACACCGGCGCGGTGGATCGCCGCCAGCGCGGTGGCGATCCCGATCGCCAGCCGGTGCAGCTCGTCACCGCCGAAACGGCGGCCCTGCTTCACCGCCTGTTCCAGGCTGGGACCGTCGATGAACTCGCTGACGATGTAGGGACGCGGCCCCTCCAGGCGCGCGTCCAGGATCCTGGCGGTGCAGAACGAGGCGATCCGCCGGGCGGCGTGCACCTCCTTGGTCATGCGGTCCAGATGGGTGTCGTGGGTGGTGTGCAGGACCTTGACCGCCACCCGGGTGCCGCCGTCGTGGTAGGCGTCGTAGACCACGCCCTGACCGCCCGCCCCCAGGCGCCCGGCCAGCCAGTACCCGTCCAGTCGCTGTGGATCACCGGGCTTCAGCGGTTGGGACATGGCCGGCCCTTTCTTCACACATTGATCACCGTTCATGGTGTGACGTTTCGCGCCGCCGATGAGTTGCCGCGCATATCTTGAAGATCTGCTTACCGAATTTCGGTCCTTCCTGCGCCGGAGCCCGTTCAGACGGTAGCCGATCGGGCGCGGTAACGAGCGTTTCTCTCGTCCGGTCCGTGACAATTCATGCACCCGTGCGCGCACCCGGTCATGCCTACGAACAGGCACTATCCATGACCCAAGAGTGATGGGGCTCCCGGCCGCCCCCGCGGGCCCGGTGTCGTCCAATCGTCGTGAACCTCATTCGGTGCACATCGGTCGGCCAATAGTGCGTGTCTGAAACTCGGGACGCTGCGTCGCTCGAACATTTCCAGGGATTTAGGGCCAGGCCATTGCGCCGTAATTCGGAAGACTTGATTATCGTGATCACCAACCATCTCGGCTAGAGCTGGAAAGGAAACACCATGATCGGTCTGGTCGATCGCCTGCTGTCGCGTGTTGCCCACAAGGTGACCGTGGAAGCCGGCTGCAGCAACACCTACTACTGCTCGAACGGCATCCGGTACCTGCGTACGTGCTGCCTGAACGAGGGGTGCACGACCAGCAAGGTCGGCTCCTGCTGACGAGATCGACATAGTGATCCCGCGGGCGGCGGTTCCCGCCGCCGTCCGCGGGACACCGGGGCACCGGGACGCGTGGACGCGTGGACGCGGTACGCGTGAAGCGGACCCGGCGTGCTCCCCCCGGCCGCCTGCCGGTGCCCGACGGCCTGTCCGGCGTCCGGCGGCACGGCCCTCACGGGCACCGCGGGGCGGTCGTAGCGATCTTGATCGTTTCCCTCGACGACGTCGTCGATCTCTTCGCGAGGTACTCCTGAATGTCCTACCTGACCGCCGCCGTGGTGCTCCTCGGCCTGCTGTGCGTGTTCAACCTGCTGCTCACCCTCGGTCTCGTCCGCCGGTTGAGGCAACTGGACGGAAAGGGGGCCGGGCACTCCGGTCCTCCCATCGCGTTGCGACCGGGATCGCCCACCGGCGAGTTCGCCGCCGTGACCCTCGACGGTGAGCCGGTCTCCCACGAAACGGTCGAGGGACTGGTCGGGTTCTTCTCCGCCGGATGCGAGCCGTGCCACAAGCTCATTCCCCGCTTCACCGCGCAGGCCCGCGCCATGGGGCGGGAGAACGTCCTGGCCGTGGTCGCCGGAGAGGACGCCGAGGCGGTCGAGGCGCTCTCGCCGATGGCCCGGGTCGTCGTCGAGGACTTCGAGGGCCCGGTGGCGGGTGCCTTCCAGAACACCTGGACCCCGGCCCTCTACCTGCTCGGGCCCGACCACCGCGTCGTCGCCGCCGGCGGCCGCATGGAGGACCTCCCTCTCACGTCGACGGCATGAACACCGGAGGAGTGCGGGGACTGGCCTCCGCCGCGGCGGAGGCCCTGTCGCTGACCTGGAGATCGGCGCCCGGAGGAGCGAGCGGCTACGTCTTCGTGACGCTCGCGGGAGCGGCGGCCCCGATCGCCACCGCCTGGTTGACGAAATCGGTCATCGACCGGCTGACCACTCCCGAGGGGGAGGTCGCCGGGCTCGCGCTCGGGCTGGCCGCGTCCGGCCTGGCCGCCGCCGCGCTCCCGGGGATCGGCCGCTTCCTGAACGTCCAGACCGGCCGCCGCGCGCGGGTGGTCGCGACCGACCGGCTGTTCGCGGCGGCCGAACGGCAGATCGGTCTGCGGCGCTTCGAGGACCCGGTCTTCCTCGACCGGCTGCGCCTGGCCCAGGAGGCCGCGAGGAACACCGGCGACCTCGTCAGCGGGGTCTGCGGGAGCCTGTCCGGCGCGCTGTCCCTCGTCGGGTTCGTCGGCTCCCTGCTGATCCTGAGCCCCGCCATGACGGCACTGGTACTGCTGGCCGCGATCCCGGCCCTCGTCGCCGAGCTGCTGCTCTCACGCAGGCGGGCCGCCCTTCAGTGGGAGACGGAGCAGATCCACCGCCGCGAGTTCTTCTACGGCCGGCTGCTCACCGGCGTGCAGGCCGCCACCGAGATCCGGGTGTTCGGCATCGGTGCCTTCCTGCGCGCGCGGATGATGGCGGAGCGGCGCACGGTCGACACGGCCGAAAGCCGGATGGACCGACGGGAGCTGGTCACCCAGGGCGGCCTCACGGCGTTGAGCGCGGCCGTCGCCGGAGCGGGGCTCTGGTGGGCCGTCGTGACCGCCCGTCAGGGCTCGATCAGCGTCGGTGACGTCGCCATGTTCATCGCGGCCGTGGGCGGCGTCCAGGCGGCGCTCAACTCGCTCGTCTCCTCGGTGGCCTCCAGCCACGAGCTGCTCCTCACCTTCTCTCACTACGTCGCGGTGATCGGGACCGAGCCGGACCTGCCGAGCGTGGACGAGGGCCCGGCCCCGGAACTGCGCCGGGGCGTCGAGCTGCGCGACGTCTGGTTCCGCTACAGCGACGACCACGCGTGGGTGCTGCGCGGGGTCGACCTGACGATCCCGCACGGCTGCGCGGTCGCCCTGGTGGGGTTGAACGGCGCCGGCAAGAGCACCCTCATCAAGCTCCTGTGCAGGATGTACGACCCCACGCGCGGCACGATCCTGTGGGACGGCGTGGACCTGCGGGACATCCCTCCCGCCGAGCTTCGCGGGCGGATCAGTGCCGTGTTCCAGGACCACATGAACTTCGACTTGTCCGCCGCCGAGAACATCGGGCTCGGCGACCTGCCCTCCCTCGACGACCCGGCCCGCATCCGGGACGCGGCCGTCCGCGCCGGGGTGCACGACACGGTCGCGCAGTTGTCGCGCGGCTACGACACGCTGCTCACGCGCATGTTCTTCTCCGAGGCCGACAAGGGTGACCCGGAGACCGGAGTGGTGCTGTCGGGCGGGCAGTGGCAGCGTCTCGCCCTGGCCAGGGCCCTCGTCCGCGACGGCAGGGATCTGATGATCCTCGACGAGCCCAGCTCCGGCCTGGACCCCGAGGCGGAGCACGAGGTCCACACCCGCATCCGGGAGTACCGGGCGGGCCGGACGAGCCTGCTGATCTCCCATCGCCTCAGCGCCGTACGGGACGCCGACCTCATCGCCGTACTCCACGAGGGGCGGGTCGCCGAGCTGGGACCGCATGAGGTGCTGCTGGCGGCGGACGGCCACTACGCCCGCCTGTTCCGGTTGCAGGCCGCGGGTTACCAGGAGACCCGATGAGGCCGGGCAGGCCGCCGACGGCGGCATCGGCCGTGGCGGTTCCGGCGGCGTCCGCCAAGAGGGCCCGCTCCCGGGGGCGCCATGACTCGATCGCGGCATCGGCCGTGCCGGCGTCGGCGGTGTCCGCCGTGCTGGCGATGACGGCCGCCTCCCTGTGGTGGATCCGTAGGCGCTACCTGGTCGCGACCGTCGACGGGCCGAGCATGGAACCCGGTCTGCGCTCCGGGGACAGGGTGCTCGTCCGCCGCACGAGGCGGGCCCGTACCGGCCAGATCGTCATCGTCAGGATCACGGATCCGGCTCCCCTGGACGGACTGCCGCCGGGCCTCGACCCGGACGAGGCGGCCGGGCTGCCGGAGAGGCCGGACCACCCGGGCTGGCGGTTGCTCGTCAAGCGCGCGGCCGCGGTGGCGGGCGAACCGGTGCCGAGGAGCCGTGTCCCCGCACTTCGCGACGTACCCGAGAAGGTCGTTCCCCCGGGCTCCCTGGTCGTGCTGGGCGACAATCCGAACAGCAGCTGGGATTCCCGGGACTTCGGCTTCGTGCGGGGTGACGAGATGGTCGGCGTCATGGTCCGCCGGCTGCCGCGAAACGGGGGGTGAACCGTCGCGCGGTCCTCGATCGCCGGACCCGGAGCACGGGATCACCGAGCCCTCCCGTCGTCACGGCCGATCGAGGGCGTCCCCGGTCCGGGGTGACGCGAGATGCCGGCCGTGCGGAACCTTCACCTCTCCCCGGTCCCGGCGCACCCGCGTGCCCGGCTCCAGCCACGAGACGGAGCCGGACACCGGCGGGACACCGGGCGGCCCCATGGGCCGGTTCCGATCAGAACAGGCCACCACGGGGGAGGACGGGGCGGGCCACGTCTCACGGCGGGAGCCGGAGGAAGCTCATATGATCGCGGAATGCCCCTCGACCTGTACGCAGGAATTCCGGTCACCGAGTACGCGGCGGCTCTGAAGTGGTACGAACGGCTGCTGGGCTCTCCGCCGACGTTCGTCGCGAGCGACACGGAGGCCGTCTGGGAGCTCGCGGAACATCGGTCCGTCTTCATCGAGCAGCGACCCGATCACGCCGGTCACGCCATGCACACGATCTTCGTCGGCGACCTCGACGCGCTCGTCGCGCAGATCGCCGAGCGAGGGCTCGCCCCCGCCGAGCGGGAGACCTACTCCAACGGCGTACGCAAGGCCACCTACCGTGATCCCGACGGGAACGAGATCGGCTTCGGCGGCGCTCCGCTGTGAACCGGTCCGGGCCGGCTCGGCATCCGGTCATCGCCGGGCCGACCCCCGTCATCGGAGGACGAAGCAGGCCTCCGGCCGGTCGCCCCGGTCCGTGCGGGGACGACCCTCGCGGGCGGCGGGCTCCTCGAACGCCCGGCGAGCACGCCGCGCGGACCTTCGCCCACCGTCGGCCACCGGCAGGAGAACGATGACGACCACGACCATCGACAAGATCGCCTGGATCCACCTGGACGACGGCAGGATCCTCAGCACCCGATCACAGGGCAAGAGCGTCTACTACATCCCCGGCGGGAAGCGCGAACCCGGTGAGACCGACCTCGACACCCTCGTCCGGGAGATCGACGAGGAACTCGCCGTCACCATCGTCCCCGCCACCGCCCGGCACCTGGGCACCTTCCACGCCCGGGCACACGGCCACGCCGACGGCGTCGTGGTGCGGATGACCTGCTACACCGCCGACCACCGGGGAACGCCGGTTCCCAGCGGCGAGATCGAAGAACTCGTCTGGCTCACCCACCGCGACCGCGACCGCGTGTCCCCGTCGATCAGATCATCTTCGACCACCTGCACCGGGACGGCCGGCTCCACTGAGCCGGACCGCGTCGACCGTTCCTCGCGCTCGGCGATCCCGGACGCGTCGCGGGCACGACCGGGGGATCGACCGTGGTCGATCCCCCGGTCGCGAAACCCTGCCGCTACGCCTGTACGGCGTTTTCCAGCAGGGTCCGGTGCCGGATCATCCAGTCGGCGGCACGAGCCCTCCAGGTCAGTGCCCACAGCGGTGCCGGATCCGTCGAGTCCGGGATGATCCGCGCCTGAACCGCTTCGGCCGCGCAGTCGCGGATCGCGAACTCGATCATCCGGTCGACCAGGCCGCCTCGCCCGGCGGCGGGCAGTCCGTAACCGTCGAGGAACAGCCGTAGCTGCCGGGAGCGGGTGGCCGCGTCCGGCAGGCCGTGGCGTTCGGCGATGTCGTCGTCGTGCAGTTGGGCGTGCCACCACGCGACGGCGACGATCTCGTCGAGGCGGTCGACCGGCCCGGCCAGGGTCCAGTCGATGAACGCCACGGGACGGCCGTCGCGCACCACGGTGTGCCACGGTCCGGCGTCACAGTGTCCGATCACCGAATCGGGGCCGGTGCGGTGCATCCACCATGGCTGCCAGACCGCGTCCGGCGGCGGCCGGAAGCCGGAGGTGGCGGTGTGCAGGTCGCGGAGCAGCCCGCCGACCTGCCAGACGGCCTCGTCCGACCAGGCCCGCGGGTGGACGATGGTGCCCTCGACGTAGGTCAGCACCTCGTTGCCGTCGGCGTCGAAGCCGTCGCCGACCACCCGCGGGCAACCGGTGAACCCGGCGTCGGCCAGGTGGCGTAGCAGGGCATGGACGGTGCCGGTCCAGGGCCGGGCGGGACGCCTGACGGTCCGGCCGGAACGGATGACATGACTGGGTCCGCCTTCGGCCGCCGTCAGCGGCTCGAAGGATGATGCGGAGTCCACGAACTCTCCTCGTGTTGGCGCGGTAAGCGGTGAGAGAGCGCCCATGAGGGCGCTCCGGCCGGCGGCGCGGACGAATCCGCGACCGGCGGTGAGCCGCTGGCGGCGAGGAACTCGTGAGTCCGACCGGGTCACAGGCCCCGGGAGGGCCGAGGTCGGAGTGCGGCGAATTCACGCGTCGCAGCGGCGGCAGCCACCTCGCTGAGGACAGTGCACGTCATGTCGACCTCCTTGATCAGCCGGACATGAGTGAAATTACCTCCCGCCGGCCGATCACACCACCGGGTTTCCGCCGGGCCGGTCGTCGCCGGCGTACACGTGCGGACGGGTCCCGGCTCTCCGCCTCCGGGCCGCCGGCGTGCGGGACGTGGGAGGACGGGCGGGCCGGCGCGTCGGTGGTGTCGGTCGTCAGCGGTCGAAGTCGCTGCTGAGGTAGCCGTGAAACAGCGAGAACGGGCTGTACCGCGTCCGGCGGCCGCTCATGTCAGCGCGTGTTCACCGTCGCTCGACGGCCCGTCGTACGGACCTGATCATGACCGGTACGGTCTGACGATGAATCGGTCGCGGAAACGCCGGACCGCGAATGCCATGTTCCTTTCGCAAGGGTCACCGAAGAGGGATCTCGCACGGATCACCAGAGGCGATCCGTGCGAGGGCTCACGGGTCAGGACGCAACCCTCCTCGGCCTCGAGTGCGACGGATCACGGAACCACGCGACGTGATCTTCCGAACCGGTCGCGGGGCGTCGGCTCCTCGCCGCTCTCGCGACGTCGCTCGTGAACCGCCGGACGTGTCCGTACGCGCTGGAGGAGGCAGATGGTCATGAAAGGCTCACCACGGCTCCGGCCTGGCCGGGCACGCCGTCGGCTGGCGGCGATCTCGGGAGTCGCCCTGATTCTCGTGGTCGCGGTCCTTCCGGCCGGTCGCGACGCCCCGGAGACGACGCATCGACCGGTCACGACGCCGTCCGGTCTAGACGCACCGTCCGGCCTTGACGCACCTTCCGAGTTCGGTGCGCCGAACGCGAAGATCATCGACAAGGATCAGCGCATCGATCTCGATGCCGATACGTTCCATCAGTGGGACAGCCGGCTGTGGCCACTGATCGAAGAGTTCCGAAGGACCTTCCGGGACGACCTCACGGACACCGGGCCGGGAGCGGCTACCGCGCCGTCTCGCCGGTCACCGCGCCGTCTCTCCGGTCGTCGTGCCAGTCCGGGTGCGTGACCGTCCCGGAGACCCAGTCGCGCCGCAGGATCGCGTAACCGATCCCGTCGTGAAGCGTGCCGTCCCGGCCTGGCCAGGCATCCCGGTAGTGCGCCTCCTTCGCGAAGCCGTTCTTGCGGAAGACCGCTCGCATCGCGTGGTTGTCCTGACGGGTCTGGCCCTCGATCCTGGTGACGTCGGGAAGTTCGGTGAACAGGTAACCGGTCAGCCAGGCCACAGCCTTCGTGCCGATTCCGCGCCCCCGCCGGGCCAGCCGTATCCGCAGGTCGAACATGGGGCCGCCGTCGTCGAGGTCCTGCAGTCTGACCAGTCCCGCGCGCTCCCCGTCGGCGAGCACCCAGAACGTTCTCGTCTGCTCGTCGTCGTAGCGGCCCTCCGCGGCCGCGCGCATGATCTCCTCCCGGTCCTGTGTCCCCGCGTGGTAGGGCCATTCCTCCTGGGTCAGGAAATCGGCGAGCGATGCCGTGTCTTCGGGCGAGAACCTCAGGAACTCGACGGGGGTGTCCATGTTTCGATCGTTCCGACCGGTCCCCCGCCGGTCAAACGGATTTTCGGCAGGCGACCGTCGTCTCCGGTGTCACGAACGCCTCGCAGCGGTGAGACGATCGGCGGACCCTCTGTGCGACGGATCGGCGCGACCCCCGATAGGGCAGATCGGCGGGACTTCTCCGGGCGCGGTGGCCGGACAATTCCAATGATTCCTCGCGCCGTTGTCAGTAGCTTCGTCGCATGGACAGTGATCTCCAGGAGGCGCGGGCACTGGCGGACGCCGGTGACGCCGCCGGTCTCATGCGTCATCTGCGCCTCACCGCGGACCGGTTCACGATCGGTGACGTCGCGCCGCTCGCCGGACGGGCGGCGGAGCTCGCGGGCTTCGCCGATCTGGCCGAGGCGGCGGCGGCCGTGACCGCCGACCCCGACCGGCCGCAGGCGCTGTACGCCTACGGTTACGCGTGCGTCGGGCGAGGCGCCTCCTTCCTGGCGATCCCCGCCCTGCGGGCGGCGCTGAGGCTGGACCCGGGTTCGCCGGAGATCCTGCGGGAGCTGGTGGCCGCCCTGGAGGACGAGTACCGGCACGGCGACGCGGTGGCCGTCCTGGCCGAGCACGAGGCGGACCTGCCCGTGTGGCCCGACCGCTACCTGCTGGCCTACAACGCGCTGATGGCGGGCGATGTCGCCCGTGCCGCCGCGAAGTCGGCGAGACTGCCCTTCCCCGACGACGAGTACTGGGTGCCGGCCCACGGACGCCTGTCCAGGATGCTCGCGCGGGCCCGGGCGGTCCAGGCCCTCGGCGGTCTCGGCGAACGGGACCTGCGGGGCTGGCACTTCGTCCTGTCCGGAGGCGTCCTGGTCACCCTGTCCCCCTACGGCTTCGACGAGGGAATGACCGGCAGGTACGCCTACGTGAGCGACGGCTTCGGCACCTGCCTGCACGGCCTGCTGCGGTTGCGTGCCGTCCTGGAGGCGGCGGGCCGGAGCCCTCGGACGGTGTCCCTGCTGCCGGGACGGGGTGACCGTGCCCTCGGGCTGGCGGCCTCCCGGGTGCTGGGGCTGCCCGCCGAGCCCTTCGCCCCCGGCCGGACCGACACCGTCGTGATCGCCCACGACCTCAGGAAGATCGACGACGGCGAACTGCTCGTGGCCCTGCACGGACGCGCCGACGGCCAGATCCTGTACGAGCACGCCACCTGCTGGACCGAACCGCCCGCCGTCAGCGCCGACGTCAACGGGCTGCTCTGCCAGATGGTCGTCGCGCCGTGGGAGGAGAGGACCCACTTCACGGCCGGCGGTGCCGGAAGGCGGGTCCCGGCCGACGAGCGCACCGCGGAGGAACTGGCGGACGAGATCCTGTGCGCGGACCCCGTCCCCGACGGCGGTGACGGCGCCACGCCTCCCGACACCGACGAGGCGCCGGCCGGGTTCGCGGCCGCCGTCGCGCCGCTGTGGCCGGCCGACGGCCCGCGTGACCGCGTCCACTCCCCGGGACCGGTCCGCAGCTCTCGCTTCCTCTAGGGCTCGCGTCCGGTAGGGCGGACACGTTCGGGGAACGGACCCTGCGTTCGGGGGCGGACACGTTCGGGGAACGGGTGTCGCGGCGTTCCGTCACCGTCCCCGCGCCCGGGTCCGGGCGATCGACGAACACGCGGGCCCGTGATGTAGAAACGGCCCCCCGCCCGTTCGACGTCCGGGTGAGAAGACCGCTCGGCAGGACGGCGGGGCGGTCCCGCGGATGGAGGAGATGTCATGAAGGTCATGGTGGTCATCAAGGTCGACGGTGCCGACGAGGCCGGGCTCGGCCCGACGCCGGAGATGAGGGCGGTCATGGAGACCTACAACGAGAAGCTGACGAAGGCGGGCATCATGCTCGACGGCGGAGGTCTCAGGCCGAGTTCCGAGGGCGCGCAGGTGGTCTTCGAGGGCGGGACGACCTCGGTCGTCGACGGCCCGTTCACCGAGAGCAAGGAGATCATCGCCGGCTACTGGGTCTGGCAGGTCAGCTCCCTGGAGGAGGCCGTCGAGTGGGCCAGGCAGTGCCCCACCCACCCCGGCAACAGGTCGCGGTCGGTCCTGGAGGTGCGCCCGTACTACGAGGAGGACTTCGAAGCCCCCGGAGCGCGGGGCTGAGGACGCGCCTTCCGGGCCGGGGGAGACCTGATGGACGTGCGGCGCACGGTGGAGGCGGTGTGGCGGATCGAGTCCGCGCGCCTGGTGGCCTTCCTGGCCCGGGTGACCCGGGACGTCGGGCTCGCCGAGGAGATCGCGCAGGAGGCGTTCGTCTCCGCCCTCGAACAGTGGCCGCGGCAGGGCGTCCCGCGCAGTCCCGGCGCCTGGCTGACGACCGTGGCCAGGCGCCGGGCGATCGATCTGATCCGGCGCGAGCGCATGCGCGACGAGAGGTACGCCCGGCTCGCCGCCGACCTCCTGGCGCCGGAGGGCGAGGCCGGCCGCTCGGCGGACTCGGAGCTGCTGTCGCTGATCTTCGTCGCCTGCCACCCGATCCTGTCCCGGGAGTCACGCGCGGCACTGGCACTGCGCCTGGTCGGCGGGCTGACCACCGAGGAGGTCGCGCGCGCGTTCCTGGTGCCCTCGGCCACCATGGGGCAGCGGATCTCCCGGGCCAAGCGCACGCTGTCCGAGGCGCAGGTGCCGTTCGAGGTGCCCGGCGACGAGGAGCTGCCGGCGCGGCTGTCGGCGGTGCTGGAGGTCGTCTACCTCGTCTTCAACGAGGGCTACTCGGGAACCTCGGGTGAGGAGTGGGTCCGGCGGGATCTCGCGGAGGACGCCATGCGCCTCGGCCGCGTCCTGGCCGCTCTGCTGCCTCGCGAGCCGGAGGTGCACGGGCTCGTGGCGCTGATGGAGTTGCAGGCGTCCCGCTTCCGTGCCCGCACCGGTCCGGACGGCGAGCTCCTCCTGCTCCAGGACCAGGACCGCTCCCGCTGGGACCGCACGCTGATCACCCACGGGTTGTCCTGCCTGGCGCGCGCCCGCGGGGCGGGCGGGCCGCTGGGGCCGTACACCGTGCAGGCTGCCATCGCGGCCTGCCACGCCCGCGCCCGCCGGTTCGAGGACACCGACTGGGAGGCCGTCGCCGCCCTGTACGACGCTCTCTCCCAACTCGCGCCCTCACCCGTGGTGGCGCTCAACCGCGCGGTCGCGCTGCTTCACGCGGACGGTCCCCGGGCCGCGCTGGAGGCGATCGACGCCGTCCGCGCCGACCCCCGGATGGCCCGCTACCACCTGGTCGGTGCCGTGCGCGGCGACGTCCTGCTGCGCCTGGGGCGGTACGCCGAGGCGGCCGGGGAACTGCGGCGGGCGGCCGGCCTGGCGCCGACGGCACGCGAGCGCGCACTGCTCGTGAAGCGGGCGGCCGCCGCGGCCTCGATGCCCGCGAGCGGCTGAACGCCGGCCGTGGGGTGGTCCGGGCGGGACGTTCGCCGTCGCGACCGGTGCCCGGTTCAGGGGCGGGGAGCGGGCCGCTGCCCCGGGCAGGGCGCGCCGATGCCGACGCGGACCTCCCGGGCGGTGCCCCCGTTGACGCTGACCAGGATCGGAAGGCATCCGGCCTCGCGGACCGTGTACCCGCCGACGAAGGCGATCCACTCGTCCCTCGCCTCACAGCGGTCCACCACCACGCGCGCCCCGAGCCGGCCCGGACGGCCCCACGCCATCCAGAGACGGCCGGTCATCGCCTCCGGAACGGTCAGCTCGACGTGCTGCCCGCGCCGTACGAGGAGGCCCTGCTTGGCGAAGAGGCCCTTGCCCCCGTCCGGCAGCCTCACCTCGGACACCTGGAGGGCCTGCCCGTACGCCTCGCTCGTCGGCAGGGCCACGGCGTCATCGATGATTCCCAGGTCGCCGGAGGGGGTGGGTTCGCCGCCGACCGCGGTTTCGCACCGTACCGTCGCGGCGACCGGGGAGGACCGAGGCGCGGCGGAGGACTCGAAGGTCCCGGAGGGGCGGGGGGTGGCGGAGACCGCCGGGGCGATCACCGAAGGCGACGGGGAACGCGGGGACGCGGTCCGCGGCCACGCGCCGGGCTCACCGGGGGAGCACGCGGACACGCCCTGGAGGACGGCGAGCGCGACGAGCGGGACGAGCGCGGCGGGTACGGCGGCGCGGATTCGCATGTGCCCAGTGTGCCCGCCGCTCCGCCATCCCGCGGCCCCGTCACGGGAAGCCGGGGATCTCGGCGCGCCCGGACCCGGCGCGCCCGGACCCGGTGCGTCCTCGCCGGGCCTGCCCGGACCCCGTCCGATCGTTGCGCGGGGTCGTCGGCGATGCTTGGGGGCGAAGCCGGAGTCCGGTCCGAGGTCACCGGTGACACACGGCCGTGGGATCGGCCGATCCGGACCATCACACAGGCAAGGAGCGCCTCGTGCGAGACATCACCGTGTTCAGCGGTAGTGCCCATCCCGAGCTGGCGGCCGAGATCTGCGCCCACCTCGGGACCCCGCTGCATCCGGTCCGGGTCAAGCGCTTCGCCAACGACTGCGTGGAGGTGCAGCTGCAGGCCAACTGCCGGGAACGGGACGTGTTCCTGATCCAGCCGCTGGTCCCCCCGGTCCAGGAGAACCTCGTCGAGCTGCTTCTCATGCTGGACGCCGCCAGGGGAGCCTCGGCGGCCAGGACGACCGTGGTGATGCCGCACTACGCCTACGCCCGCTCGGACAAGAAGGACGCCCCCCGCATCTCCATCGGCGCCCGCCTGGTCGCCGACCTCCTCGTGGCGGCGGGGGCGGGCCGGGTGCTCACCATGACCCTGCACTCGCCCCAGGTGCACGGGTTCTTCAGCGTCCCCGTCGATCACCTGCACGCCCTGCGTGAGCTTGCCGCCCACTTCCGCCGGTACGACCTCTCCGACACCGTCATCGTCTCCCCCGACCTGGGCAACGCCAAGGAGGCCGCGACGTTCGCGCGGATGCTCGGCGTGGGGGTCGCGATGGGGGCCAAGCAGCGGCTGAGCGACGACCGCGTCGTCATCAGCTCGGTGATCGGCGACGTCACCGGCAAGGACGTCATCATCCTGGACGACGAGATCGCCCGGGGTACGACGGTGATCGAACTGCTCGACCGCCTGCGCGAGCGGGGGGCCCGCTCCGTACGCGTCGCCTGCACGCACGGTCTCTTCGCCGACGGGGCCGTGGACCGCCTGGCCGACCGGGCCGAGGTCGAGGAGGTCGTCTGCACCAACACGGTGCCCGTCCCCGACGTCAAGCCCGGCTCCAGGCTGAAGGTCCTGTCGATCGCCCCCGCGCTCGCCGAGGCCATGCGCCGGATCCACGACGGCGAATCGGTGAGCGCCCTGTTCGACGCCTGACCCCGATCGAGGCGCCCTCACACCTCGGACGCGGCGGGAGGAGCCGCCCGAGGCCGCGGGTTCCTCCCGCCGCGTCCGGTTCCAGAGCTCATCGACCTTGCTCGCGCGGACGAAGGGCGTCGGCGCGCGGACGAAGAGCGCCAGGAGGGGTGACGACGTCCCCGGTCGCCCCGCGCATGCCACCCGGCCGGAGCGTCCTGCGGGTGTGACCCGGCCGGGGCGGCTCGGGGGAGACCGCGGCGCTTCCGGGGACGCCCCGGCCGGGCGTCGCGTTCCGGGCGGGGGCGGGCCGGAGGGCGGGTCCGGTGCCGCGCGAGGCCCCGTGCCGTTCGCCGGGAGCGCGCAGGTCCCGCTCCCGGCCGGGCGCCGGGCGGTGCTCGTCGCGGAGCCGGGGGCGCCGGACGTGGACCGGGTGGCCGGGCCGGAGCAGCCGGTAGAGCGCGACGGCGTTGTGCAGCGGAACCCGGACGCATCCGTGGGAGGCGGGATATCGGGGGACAAGGGTGGAGCCGTGGACGGCGATGCCGCCGTTGAAGTAGACCGGATGGAACATCGACCCCAGGATTCCGGTGGACCAGCCCGGCGCCCGCTGCCCGGCCCGGAAGTCGCCGACCGGGGTCTCGGCGAAGCCGCAGTGCCCCTTCACGCAGTACGACCTGCCCGCGCCGGTGGAGATGTGGCTGACCAGCACGGGACGCCCACCGCTCCAGACCGTGAGGAGCCCGCGCCGCAGGTCGATCTCGGTCCGTTCGGATTCGCCGTTCCTGACCAGGGGCCTGATGGGCCGGGGGTGCAGAAGGGCACGCCAGGTCGGCGGGTCGATCCTGTTGACCGGCCTCAGGCCGTTGGCCTTCTGAAAGGCCCAGACCGTCATGCGGAGGGCGTCGTCGTAGGTGAGGGTGAGATTTCCCGAGGGAAAGCCGAGTCGATTAAGCCTTTTTCTAACGTTATATACCTCGATTCCCCTGCTCCCCTCCCTGAGGGCGGTGAACTGGTCCGGCAGGGGAATTCTCCGGAAGTTCGGTGACGGGTCGACCATGGCTCCCGCGGTGCCGCAGGACAGGGCCGTGAACAGGGCGAAGGCGGAGATCGCGACCAGACGGCGGTGGATGATGCTTCGCATATGTGACGTCTATCCGCTGGCACGGTTGATTAACCCTGTAATGCCGCTTGCCAGGAAGTAAGAGTTATACCACCGCGTGCGGACGGATGATCGTCGTAGGGGAATTTTCGCCACAAAAAAGATATGTTCGCATTAATGCTGACGCAGTGATTTCGGCGCGACGGGGTGACCGCCGATCGCACACGCGGGGACGCGCGCACCTGCCCCCATGACGGGTGCCCCACCCGGAGACAGGTCTCACCCGGGAGCGGGCCCCACCCGGGAACGGGTCTCGTCCGGGAACGGGTCTCGTCCGGGAGGAGCCCCCGCGGGGGGCTCCGCTCAGGGACGCGGTGCCTCGACGGGCCGCGTGTGGCGGACCGTCCGGTCAACGGTCCGGAAGCCGATCGCCTCGTACAACCGGGCCGGCACCGGATACCCCGCGTCCCCCCGGGGTTGGACGATCGCGCCGGCCGCCCCCGTCCGCCCGAGCCGGTGCAGCGCGTACAGGCAGACCGCGCGGGCCAGCCCCAGCCGCCGGAAGTCCCGGTGCGTGCCGACCGGTTCCAGCTCGCCGACGCCGTTGAGGGCGTCGGGCCAGATCAGGCAGTACGCGACCAGGCGCCCGTCCGGCGCCTCGACGACGCAGTCCAGTTCCGGCCGGTACGGCCACGCGCGCATGACGTTGCGGTAGCTCTCCTCGGTGACCGAGGAGGGGGCGAACGCCGACCGGTGGACGGCCACCCGCTCGGCCACGTCCTCCTCGCCGCGCACGTGGCGCATGGTGAAACCGGGCGGCACCTCCGGCTCCGGCAGGTCGCTCAGGTCACGCGACATGCGTACCTGGAACGGCGCGTCCGCCGGTCCCGGCCGGTAGCCGTGCCGGGCCAGAGCCGCGGCGAGCCGCTCCTCACCCGTCAGGATCGTCACGGCCGTCTCGCCCGCGGCGCCACCCCCGGAACCGGCCCCGGCGCCACCCCCGGAACCGGCCCCGTGGAACCAGTCGAGCACCTCGTCGGCCAGCCCGGGGTGTTCGGGATGCACGAAGAGCTCCAGCTCACCCGGGGGCATCGCCCATCCCCAGGCCAGCGTCTCGCCGCCGCGTTCCCAGAGCATGGTCGGCCACTCCGCCTCCCGGTCCACGTGCTGGAACCTGCTCCAGGCGAGGCCGCCGACGTGCGGCAGGGCGGCCGCGTGCCAGGCGGCCCGTACGAGATCCTGCATCCTCCGCAGGTCGGAGGGGCCCCCGTAGGGGCGCGCGACGACGTTCCGCACCGTGTCCGATGTCCTTCCGGGGTCCTCCGCGAACGACGGGGTGCCGTCCCGGCGCACCGCATTCTTCCGCCCGCCTCCCCGGGGCGCACCCCGATGTCCCGGAAGGGACATGGTCGGACGTATCGCCCCACCCGCGTACGATCCGCCGGAACCTCCCGCGCCCCGTCCGCGAGGAGCCTCGTCCGTGATGAACCTCGTCCGTGAAGAAACCGTGTCCGCATGGAGGCATAGCGGCGGGCGTCCCGGCGCGTCTACAGGAGGACAACGCGAAGTGGAGGTGATCGTGGACGCCGCAGAGGAGCGACGTTTCCGCGAGTTCGTCTCGGCGCGCTCTCCCGCGCTGATGCGCCTGGCCTTCCTGCTGACCGGAGGCGACCAGCACGCGGCGGAGGACCTGCTGCAGACCGCGCTGGTCAAAACGGTCGCCAGATGGAAACGGGTGGAGACGCCCGAGGCGTACGTGCGGCAGGTGATGTACCGCCAGCAGGTGTCGTGGTGGCGACGGCGCGGCGAGACCGTGGTCGCCGACCCGCCGGAGGGAGCCCTGGAGGACGGCACGCGAGGAACGGACCTGCGCATCGTCATGCGCGGCGCCCTGGCCAGGCTCACGCCCCGGCAGCGGACGGTACTGGTGCTGCGCTACTACGAGGACCTCCCGGAGGCCGAGGTGGCCGGAATCCTCGGCTGCTCGGTCGGCACCGTCCGCAGCACCACCCACCGTTCCCTGGCCCGCCTGCGCGTCCTCGCACCCGAGTTGAAGGAGCCGTACACGATCTTCGGGGAAGTGACGAGATGACCATCGACGAACTGGTGAGGCAGACCCTCAGGGAGTGGTCGGAACAGGCTCCGGTACCGGCCGGCGACCTGGCCGGATCGGTGCTCCGGCGGCGCGGCCGGACCCGGCTGCGGACGTTCGCGGTGGTCGCGGGGGCGACCGCGAGCCTCGTCGCGGCGGCGGTCACCGTCCCGGCCCTGATCCAGCGGGACGCGCCGCGGGACGACAGGGGGGCGATCACCGTGGTGGTCGCCGAGCCGGACCCGTCCACCGAGACCGCCGCGGACCCGGACTCCTCGCCGCCGAAGACCCTGATGGCCGCGGGCACCACGGCGGCCTACTCCTACTACACCTGGGCCGAGGAGAAGATCTCCGAGGACCGCCAGGTCAGGAAGATGACCTGGCACCGCTACGACCGGGATCTGGGCCGCTACGAGCCCACCCCGTGGGCCTGGCTCGACGTCGCCAGGGGGGGAAGGGCCGCGGCGTTCCTGGAGAAGGTCCCCGCGAACCGGGTGGGGGTTCTCACCGGGCGCGGGACCGAGGTCCGCTGGATCGCCCTGGACCGTCCCGCCGCGTCCGTGTACTGGTCGCCGGACGCGAGCAGGCTGCTGCTCACGAACTACTCCGCCAACCCCGACGAGTCCTACGTCATGGAGGACGGCGGGCGGCGGACGTCGGCCCCCAGCCGCGTCGGCTTCACCGTCGTCGACCTCGCCGAAGGCCGGTCCACCTTCCAGGGCCTGCCGCAGCACCCCGACGAGATGGCGACCCGCAACGACCTCTCCTGGGCGGACGACGGCACGCTCGTCTGGGAGCACAGTTCCAGCGGGTCCCCGGTGAAGAGGTACTACGACCTTCGGGGCAACGCCCGGGCCGCGCCGTCCAAGGAGGCCGACACCTACCAGGAGGCCGGACTCTCGCCGGACGGCAGGCGTCTGGCCGTCCAGAGTCCCGACCGGAGCGCGATCGTCGGCGTCCAGGACCTGACCACGGGGGGTACGGTCCCGTTCAACTCCGCCCCCGGGTACTGGATCGAGCAGTCCGTGGCGTGGGCGGACGACGAGCGTCTCATCGTGTGGGCCTGCGAGACGAAGGGCGACGACGACTGCGTGGGCGGTGAGTTCCGCAACCGGCTGATCCTGGTCGGCCTGAACGGCGGCGAGGCCGTCCCCCTGTCCGGCTACCGGGAGAACAGCGAGGTGGCGGGCAAGAGCTGGGAACCGGTCTTCACCACCCGCTGACCCGTCCCCACGGGCCGGCCGGCCCCGCATGAGCCGTACGAGATCATGTCTTGTACGGCTCACGCGCATGTCGCTATAGTGCGGATTGCCATAAGGAAATTTGCACTAACGAGACGACGGGGCGGTCATGGCACGGGGAGCGGATCTGGCCGGGTTGACCGTGCTCGCGCTGCTCTCGGTCAGGCCGAGCCATCCCTATGAGATGCACCGGTTCGTGGTGGACACGCACAAGGACTACCTGACCGGCCTGCCGCGCAGCCTCTACCACGCGGTCGACCGGCTGGTCAGGGACGAGCTGATCGTGCCCGCGCACACCGGCAGGGAGGGACGGCGGCCCGAGCGCACCGTCTACGAGCTGACCGGCGAGGGCAGGGCGGAGCTCGCCACCCGCCTGCGCCGGTCGCTGGAGGAGGTGGGGCCGGACGGCCTCGTCTTCGTCGCGGCGCTCTCCATGGCGGGGTGCCTTCCCCCGGCCGAGGTGGAACGGGCGCTGCGCGGCCGGGCCGCCACCCTGGAGGGGAAGGTGGTCACGGCCGCCGAGAGCCTGCGCGGGCTGACCGAGGGAGGGCTTCCGCCCGTCCTGCTGCTGGAGGTCGAGTACGAGCACGCCCTGCGCACGGCCGAGCTCGGCTGGGTACGCCGCCTGCTGGCCCGGCTGGAGTCGGGCGAGGTCACCTGGGGCGACGCCGGCAACCGCGAGCTGCTCGGCCGGACCGGCGTGGACGCGGAACCGGCATGACCCCACGGCCGCCCACGACCGGAGGGCCGGACCCCGGCCGTACGCGGCCCGAGGGCCGGACCCCGGCCGCGCACGACCGGAAGACCGACCTCCGGCCGCCCATGACCGGAAGGGCCGTGGCCCGCACGCGGACGAAAGGACCGTAGGACCGCACGCGAACGAGAGGGCCGCCGACCGGCGGCCGTGAGCGCCGGCCGGGTGCGCCAACACCCGGCCGGCGGAGAAAGCACCGAACCGACCGCGAGGCGGCCGTCCCGGACTCCTGAACTCCAAGGATAGGCCCCTCGCCCATCGCGAGGAGAAGACCCATGTCCACCCCCACACCGACGCCCGCGTCCGCCGACGCCGAGATCCGCGACCTGCTCGGACGCCTGACCGAGGCCTGGAACGCGGGCGACGCCGACGCCTACGGCGAGCTGTTCACCGAGGACGCCGACTACGTCACCTTCTTCGGGCTCCGCCTGACCGGCCGCCCGGCCGTCGTCGAGGCGCACCGCGCCCTGTTCGAGGGACCGCTCAAGGGCTCGCGCCTGACGGGCGACCCCGCGGGAAGGGACGGGGCCGACATCAGGCGGGTACGGCCCGACGTCGCCGTGGTGATCTTCACCGGTTCCGTGACGGGAGCCGACGCCCCGCCCGACCCGGCCCGGGACTCGATCGTCACCCTGGTCGCCGTACACGACGACGCCTGGAGGTTCACCGCCTTCCAGAACACCCGCAGGACCTCGCCGTGAGGCCCGCCCCGCTGTTCGAGGCGGCCGGGGTCGTCGAGGCCCCGCCCGACCGGGTGGGACGGCTGGTGCTGGCCGTGCGTCCCGGCCCGGTCGGCCCGGACAACCTCTGGCTGCTCACCGCGCACGGCGGCGTCGTCTCGGGCGGACCGGAGCGGTTCACCCTCGGCACACCGGCACACGCCATGACCGTCGAGGTGAGCGGGAGCGGCGGTAACGGCCGGGAGGGCGTGGACACCATCGCCTTCCAGGGCGGCTGGTGGTACCGCGGCGAGTACACCGTCGCACCGCACCCCCGGGGCACCCTTCTCACCCACCGGGTGCGCAACGTGGCGACCCGGTGGCGATGGGGCGTCCCGCTCGCCAACCGCTTCTTCGTCGGGTTCCGGAGGGACACCCGGCGGGGATTCGCCGAAGCGCTCCGGCTGATCGGCGACGAGCTGGGGTGCCCCGCGCGCCCGCTCTGAACCCCGCGGGCCGCGCCGCGAGGGTGGCGGAAGAAGGCTCACGCCGGCGGGACGATCGCGCGGCCGGCACGGGCGTCCCCCGCGGACGGTCCCGCCGCGGGGGAGGAAGGCGGCTCGCGCCGACGTGACAGGCCCGGTCCCGTCGCCGGGAACCGGGCCTGGAGCCACGCCCCGGGGGGTCCGGCGACCACGCGCAGGACGCCGCCGTGCCGTACCGCGATGTCCCTGGCGATGGCCAGCCCGAGGCCGGACCCGCCCGCGTCCCTGTCCCTGGCCTCGTCCAGGCGGGTGAACCGGTCGAAGATCGCCTCGTGGTGCTCGGCGGGGATGCCCGGACCGTCGTCGCGGACGTCGAGCACCACCTCGTCCCCGTCGGCGGTCAGCCGGACGACGACCGTCGCGTCCGCGTGGCGCACGGCGTTGTCCACCAGGTTGGCGACCAGACGGCGCAGCTGCCCGGCGGATCCGAGCACGACCGCGTCGGCCGCCACCTCCATCCTGACCTCGACCTCCGGCCTGGGCCGCGCCCGGGCCGCCTCCTCGGCGGTGACCTGCCCGACGTCCACCTCCTCGGTGCGGGCGGGCTCGCCGGCGTCCAGCCTGGCGAGCAGCAGCAGGTCGGAGGTGAGCGCCTGGATCCGTTCCACGTCGGTCAGCGCCTCGTCCGCGGGCGGTCCCGGCGGGGCCAGTTCCAGGCGGGTCCGCAGGACGGCCAGCGGGCTGCGCAGTTCGTGGGCCGCGTCGGCGACGAAGCGCCTGTGCCGCCCGACCGCGACCTCGAGCCGGTCGAGCGTACGGTTCATGGTCTCGGCGAGGCGGGCGATCTCGTCGCGTGCCCGTGGCACCGGGACCCGCCGGTGCAGGTCGCTGGCGGTGATGTCGGCCATCTCGGCGCGGATGGCCGAGACCGGCGCGAGCGCCCGGCCGACGGCCAGCCAGGTGAGGACGGCCACCAGCAGGAGCAGCGCGGGAATGCCGGGGACCAGCAGGCCGCGCAGGCTCCGCAGGGCGTCGTCGGCGGCCTCCAGCGACGCCCTGGCCTGCACGACCACCACGCCGTCGGCGGTGTCCACCGGCACCGTGGCCAGGGTGAAGGACTCGCCGGGCGCCCATCGCGTCATCTCGTCCGTCCCGGCCGGGGTCGCGCTCTCGACGAAGGTCGTGACGGTCCTGGCCTTCGCGTGCGACGGCCCGGTGTCCTGCCCGGTCCTCGCGTGGGGCGCCCCGGTGCGCTCCCCGGCTCTCGTCCGCGGTGCTCCGGGGCCCCTCCCGGGCGCCGGGGCGCCGTCCGGCGCCCGGGTGGAGAGGGCGCGGTCCGGCGACACGGTTCTGGCGAAGATCTTGACGTCGGGATCGAGGACGGCCGGCTCACCGGACCTGGTGGTACCGCTCACCACGAGGCCGTCCCGCGCGGCGCCGGCGGTGAGCACGTCGGCGGTGGCCCCGGCACGGCGGGCGGCCTCGCCGGCGGCACTGCGGGTCAGGCTCCCGTTCAGCACCCCGACGAGCACCGCCGCGGCCACACCGAGCGCGACCGCGACGATGGCCGTGGCGGCGAGCGTGGCCCGGAGCCGTACCGACAGGCGCGAGGTCATCTCAGGCCTCCAGCCGGTAACCGGCGCCGCGCACGGTCAACAGCGAGGAGCGGCCGAACGGTGAATCGATCTTGCGGCGGAGCGCGCTGACGTAGACCTCCACGATGTTCGGATCGCCGTCGTAGGAGAAGTCCCAGGCCTGGGCCAGCAGTTCCCGCTTGGAGACCACCTCGCCCTGCCTGCGCGCCAGGCCGTGCAGGACCGCGAACTCCTTGGGGGTGAGCGGGATGTCCACCTCCCCCCGGCGGCAGCGCAGCCCCGCGGGGTCCACCGTCAGGTCGCCGACCGTGATGGACGCCGGTCTGGCCGTGCCGCCCCGCCGCACCAGCGCGCGCAGCCTGGCCAGCAGCACCACGTAGGAGAAGGGCTTGGACAGGAAGTCGTCCGCCCCGGTGTCCAGCGCCTCGGCCTCGTCGTGCACGCCGTCCTTGGCGGTGAGCACGAGGATCGGCGTCCAGTTCTCCGCGTCGCGGAGCCTGGCGCAGACGGTGTACCCGTTCATCCGGGGCAGCATGACGTCGAGCACGATCACGTCGTACGGGTTCTCGGTCGCCATCCACAGCCCGTCGCGGCCGTCGTGGGCGACGTCGACGGCGAAGCCCTCACCCGCCAGTCCCTCCTTGAGCAGACGCGCCAGGCGTTTCTCGTCCTCGACCAGCAGCACACGCATACCGATCAGCGTGCCGTACGACGCCTAAAGCCAACCTGAAGACGCTTTCCGGGACCTTCAGCCTGGGCTCAGGTGACGGCAGGGAACCTGTGATCTCCAGACCCGCTCGACCACCCGACAAGGAGAAACCATGCGCATCCGTGTGCTCGCCACCGCCCTGGTGACGACGGGAGCCCTCATGGGCACGCTCACCGGGGCCGCCAACGCCGACGGCACGCCGTCCCCGAAGGACGACGTCGTCGTCTTCGCCTGCGAGGGAGGCGGCCAGGTGGCCGTGAGGGTACGGACGTTCACCCGGGACGAGATGGAGAAGATGGAGAAGGACGGGAAGACCTCCACCGTCCCCGCCGTCCCCGCCGTCCCGTCCGGGGCCGAGGCGGGCGGCGCCCCCGGACCTCGGAAGGACGCGGCCGTCCGGGTCGCCCCGAAGACGGGCGAGCGGAGGGCGGGAGAGGCGAAGGCCGGGTCCGGGGACACCGATGTCACGGTCGCGGTCCGTCCGGAGGAGGCCGATCCCGCGGGGAAGGACGCGCGGCCGGACAGGGTAAGCCTGGCCCTGCCCGAGCGGGACGAGGCCGGAGCACCCGGGGAGGAGGGGCATCTCGTGATCTCCGAGGCGGTGCCCGTTCCCGGGGGGAACGGTGGCGCCACGACCACGAGGGCCGAGACCAAGGTCACCCTCGAAGGCGGCAAACCGCTCGTCACCTGCGTCAAGGAGAGGTGAGCCCGCGCGGACGTCCGGAGGGCCACGGGGGCTGACTCCGGAGAGAGACCCCGCGGGCCGGCCGGTGAGATCCGTGCGGGAGTGACCCGGCCGGCCCGCGGCCCGTGTCCGTGGACCCGCCGGAACCGGTAGGCCTGCGAACCCACGTCCCGGGTCCCACGTCCCACGTCCCGGGTCCCGGGTCCGGGGCCCGCGGGTCCACGGCGGAGGCGCCGGACGGCGCGGAAGGGGGCGGGGGCCGGGGATCAGCCCCCGGGGAAGCTCGGGTGCGGGCCCAGGGCCCAGTACTCGTAGAGGCCGTGACCGACGTTGCCCTCGTACTCGAAGCGGCCGACGGCGTCGACCAGCCCCCACATGACGGCGGCGTCCCCGGGGAGCGTGTGGGTGACGCCCTGGACCACCGGGCCGGGGCCCTGGTACATGCCGTGCCTCCAGTCCGCCTCCAGGCCGTACCCGGTGCCCACCATCAGGTGCACCGGCAGGAGCGGGACGCACCGCATGTCGAAGGGCCTCCCGCCCGGCGGCGCGAAGGAGATCACGGCCTCGCGCACGTCCCGGGTGCCGTCCCGGTAGACCGGGCGGTACTCGGGACGCCCGAGGTACTCCTCCTCGCCCTCGCGCGCGGACCCGAAGCCCCACACCCGCACCGCCTCCTCCAGCACCCGGCGGCCCTTCTCGTCCTCCTGGACGATGCACAGGATGGCGTGGTCGTCGAACCGCACCGGGGTGTAGAGCCAGTAGAAGGTGCCCGCGTCGCGCGCCTGGATGCCGGGGGGTTCGGGTTCGCCGACCGGGCGGACGCCCCAGGAGCGGTCGCGGCTGCCCTGCCAGCGGTCGGGGGTGACCTCGACGCGCTCGTCGCCGATCGTGATGTGTCCCGTCCACCGGCCGGTCTGGGCCAGCCGGGAGGAGTCGAAGACCACGCGCTCCTGCCGGCGTACGAAGTGCCGGGGTTCCAGCGTGGCCGGGATCGTGCCCTCCCACAGGAGGTCGAAGGAGAGGCCGTGCTCGGTGGGGTCGAGCACCACCCGCAGCCGCCGGAGCCCCTCGATCACCTCGACCCTGAACGGCCCGACGCGCGTGTCCATCCGGTCGACGCCGAGCTCGCGCGAGGCCCGGACCACCCGGTGCAGGTCCCGGTACCGCACGCAGGCGAACGCGTCGGTGACCCCCAGGTTGGGGTACTGGCCGAGACCGACGATGAGCATCAGCTCGTCGGAGCCGGCGTGGCAGTTGAAGTAGTAGCGGTCGTAGAAGTTGCGGTCCGAGGTCGCGACGTGCCGCATCACCTCGGGCGACTGGTGGACGGGGTGATCGTCGAGGGGTGACAGGGTCATCGGGGCTCCTTCTGCCTCGGGAACCCCGATCTAACAAGCGCTTGGTTAATCGGTCAACGGCCGGACCGGCCGCCGCGCGGGCGCACCGCGGTGACGGGCGCCGCGCGGACGTGCCACCGGAGAGGGCGTCGCGCGGGAACGCCACCGGACGGGCCTTCGCGCAGACGTACGGCCCGCACCATCGTGATGGTGCGGGCCGTACGCCCGGCAAGTGCCGTACGCCGCGTTCGTTCTCCGGCGTACGCCGACCGTCAGGGCTGTGTCTTGGAGGTGTGCTCCGCCCTGGAGTCGGCCGTGCCGCCGGTCTCGCCGGTCTTCGAGGTGGTGTCGTTCTTCACCTCGGAGACCGCGCCGGCCGCCGCCTCCGTCTTCTGCCCGACCCACTGGGACGCGTCGGAGGCGCTGTCCTTGAGCGTGTCCGCCCACTGGTCGGCGTTCCGCCGGTACATCGCGTAACCCGCCGCTCCGATCGCGACGCCCGCGACCAGCAGGACCACCGGCCACTTCCTGGACTTCGCGGGAGTGGGATCGATCTTCGCGGCGGCCTGGGTCAGCGCGGCGCTGATCCTCGGCGCGAGCTGCTCCTCGATCGAGTGCGCCGCGGCGTCGAGCCTCGGCGCCGCCCACCCGCGGGCGACGATCATCTTTTCGCCGGCCACGTCGCGGGCGTGGCTCGCCGCTTCGCGGGCCTGGTCGGCCATCGGGCCGACCCGGTCCGCTGCGCGGGCAGCCTGAGCCTTCACGTGGCGCAGCGACCTTTCCGGTGCCACGATCTTCATCTGGCGCTTTCCAAACACTGCTAGAGGCACAATCAACCTCCCCATTCGTTGGGGCCCCGCCGCCACCCCTTCCCGCTCGAAGGCGGCTCAATCATGACGGCCCATGGGAGGATGGTTGCGGGCCTGCGGTTGCGGCCGAAATCGTCAAAGCGTCACAAAAGCAATACGTTGCACAGGCATTGCCAACGACCTGAACGACCTGAAGGGGGCAGTCCGATCATGGCTGAGAAGTTGATCGCGAACCTCAATACCAACCGCGGTGGCGTGAAGGTCCAGCTCTTCCCGGACCACGCGCCCAAGACCGTGCGCAACTTCGTCGAGCTCGCCGAGGGCACCCGCGAGTGGGTGCACCCGGAGACCGGCGAGAAGTCCACCGCCAGGCTGTACGACGGCACGGTCTTCCACCGTGTCATCTCCGGCTTCATGATCCAGGGCGGCGACCCCCTGGGCCAGGGCGTCGGCGGCCCCGGCTACAAGTTCGACGACGAGATCCACCCGGACCTCTTCTTCAACCGCCCGTACCTGCTCGCCATGGCCAACGCCGGCATCCAGGGCGGCCGCGGCACCAACGGCTCGCAGTTCTTCGTCACCGTGGTGCCCACGCCGCACCTGAACGGCAAGCACACCATCTTCGGCGAGGTGATCGAGGGCCAGGAGGTCATCGACGCCATCGCCAAGACCGAGACCGACGCCCGCGACCGCCCCACCGAGCCGGTGGTGCTGGAGTCGGTGACCATCGAGCGCGTACAGGGCTGATCCTCCGCCCGCGCGCGACGGAGCCGGATCCACGGCCCCCGGGCGCGTACGGCGCGGATCGCCCGTTCGGCGGCCTCCTCGGAGGCCGCCGTCCGCGTTTCCGGGGACCTTCGCGTTTCCGGGACCTTCGCGTCTCCGGGGGCCTTCGGGAGGTTTCCCGGGCCAAGAGCCAGGGGTCAGGGGCCGGACGCCGGTGGATCCGGGTCCTCCGGGGCGTTCTCGGGAATGCGGCCCGGTCGTGACCGAGGGGTGCGCGAGGGCGCGCGATCGTGAATAGGCTGGCAGTCTGTGGACGACACACCGCTCGAAGGGGCCAGCCACGCATCATGACCACCCAGCCGTCCGACGAGCCCGGCACCGTCGTCCCGACCTGTTACCGTCACCCGGGACGCGAGACCTACGTCCGCTGCCAGCGCTGTGAACGTCCCATCTGCCCCGACTGCATGCGCGACGCCTCGGTGGGCTTCCAGTGCCCCGAGTGCGTGGCCGAGGGCAGCAGGGGCATGCGCCAGGCGCAGGCCGTCTTCGGCGGCAAGGCGGTCACCACGCCCAGGGTCACCTGGGCGCTGCTGATCATCAACCTCCTGGCCTACGCCGCGGAGCTCGCGCGCACCGACTTGGTGCTGAGCACCTTCGCGATGAACTCCGGCATGGTCGCCTACTACGGCGAGTGGTGGAGGCTGGTCACGGGTGCCTTCCTCCACCAGCCGATGACGTCGGGGGGGCTGGGGCTGACCCACATCCTGTTCAACATGTGGGCCCTGTACGCCCTCGGCCCGGAGCTGGAGAGGCGACTGGGGGCGGCCAGGTTCCTGACCCTCTACCTGCTCTCCGCGCTCGGCGGGTCCGTCGCGATCTACCTGTTCGGCCTCTCGGCGGTCGGGGCGTCCGGCGCGATCTACGGCCTGTTCGGCGCGATGTTCGTGCTCGGCAGGAAGCTCGGCTACGACGTCCGCGGCGTGCTCTGGCTGATCGGCATCAACACCGTTCTCACCTTCGTGATCCCGGGCATCAGCTGGCAGGGACACCTCGGCGGCCTGGTCACCGGCACCGTGGTGGCCGCCGTCCTCGCCTTCGCCCCGAGCAGGAACCGCAACGCGGTCCAGTGGGGTGGATGCGTGGCGATCCTGGTCGTCCTGGTGGCGCTGGTGCTGGTGCTACCGCCGTTCGCCGTGAACGCCAGGCTCGGGCTCCTGGGGTAGATCCACACCCTGATGCTTCCCCAGGGTGTGGACGGCGCCTGTGGAAAACGTCAACGCCAGCGGGTCGAAAGGATCACGCCGAAGATGATGAAGGCGAATCCGACCAGCAGGTTCCAGTTCTGCAGGGTGCCGAACAGGGGCGCGGTGGGGACCACGTAGTAGATGGCGATCCACAGGATGCCGACGATCCAGCAGGTCACCATGACCGGTGCCAGCCAGCGCGGACTGATCTTGACCTGCTGGGAGGCCTGCGGCGGGGTGTAGACCGGCTTCTTGCGCGTCTTGGGCTTGGGCACTGGGGTTCTTCTCCTGCGTCAATCCTGCGCGATCCGGATCGTGCGCAGGCCGTGTCGGTCAGCGTGGTCGCTGGTGGGTGAAGTTCCGTGTAAGGATAGTCCGCGCGCACGGGCGATGGCGATTCCGCGGGGCACCATCCTGTGGCAAATGTTGCACAGAGGCGGCGATCAGGCGCCGCCGGCGCGGTATCGCCGTGAATACCCTGCCCCCATGAGAGCCATGCTGAGGGCCGTGAGCGACCTGAGCGTCACCGCGGGCCTGATCGTCCTGCTCTTCTGCGCCTACCTCCTGTGGGGCACCGGTTCCTACACCGCCGGGCAGCAGTTGCTGCTGCAGCGGGAACTCGTCCAGAAGGAGAAGGCCGGTCTCGGCCCGATCAGGCTGGGCGGGGCGGTGGCGATGCTGAGGATCCCCCGGCTGGGCGGCGACTACCGGTACGCCGTCGTGGAGGGCGTCGACCCGGACCGGCTGCGGATGGGACCGGGCCACTACCCCGGGACCGCGATGCCAGGAAAAGTCGGTAATTTCGTCCTTTCTGGCCATCGGACGACCTATGCGGCGCCGTTCAACCGCCTCGACGAGCTTCAGCCGGGAGATCCCCTGGTGGTGGACACCCGTGAGGCCCGCTACACCTACCGCGTCACCGGCAAGCGGGTCGTCGAGCCCACCGAGGTGGACGTGATCGCGCCGGTTCCCGGACGGCCGGGGCGGAAGCCGACCAAGGCGGTGATCACGCTCGCCACCTGCCACCCGGAGTACTCGGCGGCCCAGCGCCTGATCGTCTTCGGAGAGCTGGACGAGCGCCGGGGCCGCCGTGAACGCCCCGAGTGACCCCGGTGAGCCCGGTGAGCCGGCCGGCCCGGACGGGGGCGGGAGTGGATCCGGCGTTCCCCGGACGGATCCGACGGCCCCCGAGTGGACCCGACGGCCCCGGGCGGACCCGACGATCCCGCCCGGATCGAAGGACGGCATACCCGTGAGGAAAGGCGTACCCGCGAGGAGCGGCGTACCCGAAGGACCGGACGAGGAGTCTCATGTACGGATGGATCTGGCGGGTGCTCCCCGGAAGCCTCGCGACCAAGGTTTTCACCGCCGTGGTGCTGGTCGGGCTGGCCACGGTCGTACTCTGGTATGTCGTGTTCCCCTGGATCGAACCCCGCATCTCCCTCGACCCGACCGTCGCGGGCCCATGAGCCGCGTCCTCGTCGTCGACAACCACGACAGCTTCGTCCACACCATCGTGCAGTACCTCCGGCAGCTCGGCGCCGTCTGTGACGTGCGCCCGCGCGACCGGGTGTCGGTCGAGGACGCCTCCGGTTTCGACGGGGTCCTGATCAGTCCCGGCCCCGGCACGCCCGAGGACGCGGGGGTGAGCGTCCCGCTGGTCGGTCACTGCGAGGCCCGCGGCATCCCGCTGCTCGGCGTCTGCCTGGGACATCAGGCCATCGCCGTCGCCCACGGCGCGACCGTCACGCGGGCTCCCGAGCCCATGCACGGCCGTACCAGCGCGGTCACGCACGACGGACGCGGCGTCTTCGCCGGACTGCCCTCGCCGGCGACGATGACGCGCTACCACTCGCTGACGGTGCTCGCCGGGACGGTCCCCCGGACGCTCGAGGTCACCGCCGTCACCGAGGACGGCGTGATCATGGGGTTACGGCATCGCACCGCACCGGTCGAGGGCGTGCAGTTCCACCCCGAGTCGGTGATCTCCGAGCACGGTCACCGGCTGCTCGGGAACTGGCTCGGAAGATTGGTGTAACGCGGGCCCACCGCTGGACGATTGACCAGTGAGAGTCCTTCCGCCATCGCCCCCGAGTGGCGGAAGGACTCTTTCTCGTCTCCGGGCCGGGAGCCCTTCTCGTCCCCCGGCCCGAGGGGTCAGTTCCCGTCCTGCGGTGCCTCGTCGAAGATCGTGCCGTCGTCGGTCTCCGTGGGCTCCGGGTTCGGGTCCGGGTCGGTCGGCTCGTCGGGGACGGTCGGCTCGTCCGACGGCTGGGTCGGCTGCTCGGTCGGCTGGGGCGCCTCGCCGCTGGAGACCACCAGCGTGATCGTCGTGCCGGGCTGGTACTTGCTGCCGGGCTCGGGGGACTGACTGATCACGGTGTCCTTGGGCAGGTCACTCGGCTGCGTCACGACCTTCGACTTGAAGCCGAGCTGCTTGAGCATGTCCTTGGCGTCCTTGACGGTGAGGTTCGTCACCGACGGCACCTCCACGGCCTCCTTGGGCACGTAGATCCGGACGCTCTCGCCCTTGTTGTGCTTCTTGCCCGCCTCCGGCACGGTCTCGAAGACGATGCCCTGCTTACGGCTGGAGGCCTTGGTCTGCAGGACGGGATCGAAACCGGCCTCCTCGAGGATGGTCCGGGCCTCCTCGGCGGTCTTGCCGATCACGTCGGGCACCTCGATCTTCTCGGCGCCCTTGGAGACCTTGAGGGTCACCTCGGCGCCCTTGTCGACCTCGGTGTCGGCCGCCGGGTCGGTCTCGATCACGACGCCCTTGGGGACCTCCTCGTCGAACTCCTCGACCGTCTTCACCTTCAGATCGAGGCCGCTGAGCGTCTTGGCCGCCGCCTCCGCGTTCTGCGAGGCCAGCGGGGGGATCTTCACCTTGCCGCTGACGGTGGCGGTGTCCGGCGAGAGGAATATGTACCCCACGCCGATGAACGCGCCGATGACCAGCAGCGGGATGAGGATCCACGCGGCGGTCTTGACCGCGGTGTTGCCGCCGGGTTGCTGGCGGCGCCGTCCGCGCTCGCCGGCGGGCCGGCCCGTCTCGGTGCCGTACTCGTACGCCGGGACGGCCGTGGTGCGCTGGGTGGCGGGGCCGCCGGGGGGCGGGGCCTGCATGGTCCGCGTCGCCGGGTTGTAGGCGGTGGTGTTCCCGGCGGCCATGGTCATCGTCTGGGCGTCCGTGGGGATGCCGGACATCGCCCGCTGGATGTCGGCCCGCATGTCCCCGGCGCTCTGGTAGCGGTGCGCCGGGTCCTTGGCCATCGCCTTGAGCACGATGGCGTCGGCCCACGGGGGGATGTCGGGGTCGATCTGCGACGGCGGGATCGGGTCCTCGCGCACGTGCTGGTAGGCGATCGCGACGGGCGAGTCACCGGTGAAGGGCGGCTGCCCGGTCAGCAGTTCGTACAGCACGCAGCCGGTGGAGTAGAGGTCGCTGCGGGCGTCGACCCGCTCGCCCCTGGCCTGCTCCGGCGAGAGGTACTGGGCGGTCCCGATCACCTGGGCGGTCTGCGTCATGGTCGCGGCCGAGTCGGCCATCGCGCGGGCGATGCCGAAGTCCATGACCTTGACGTCGCCGTTGCGCGTGATCATGATGTTCGCCGGCTTGATGTCACGGTGGACGATGCCGCCGCGGTGGCTGTAGTCCAGCGCGCGCAGGATGCCGTCGACCAGCTCGGCGGCGCGCTCGGGCAGCAGCCGCCGGTCGGCGCGCAGCAGGTCGCGCAGGGTCCGGCCGTCCACGTACTCCATCACGATGTAGGGCACCGGCGCGCCCTCGGAGACGTCCTCGCCGGTGTCGTAGACCGCGACGATGGACGGGTGGTTCAGCGACGCGGCGGACTGCGCCTCCCTGCGGAAACGCGCCTGGAAGATGTGGTCCCTGGCCAGGTCCGCGCGGAGGGTCTTGATGGCGACGATCCGATCCAGCCGGATGTCTCGGGCGCGATAGACCTCGGCCATGCCGCCACGCCCGACGACGCCGTCAAGCTCGTAGCGATCGCCGAGGCGTCGGGGCTGAGTCATTTCCTGCACTGTCCCTTACCGTTCATCTTGGGTGCCGGTGAGCTCTTGGGCCACCGGTGTCCATCATCGACCCGTTGCCGCATCACGTCTCCTCATTCGGCGGGTCCGTGTCGCCGGGGTCTGGAGTCGCACTGGGTTCTGGACTCGGTGTCGCCGTCGGGGCGGTGGGCGTGGCGGTGGGAGTCGTCGGGCTCGGGCTGGACGGTGGCGACGTACTCGGCCGTGCCGTGGGCGTGGCCGATGTGCTTACCGTAGCCGACGGCGTGACCGCCGGACGGCTCGACTTCGTCGGTGGGATCGGCGGTCTGCTCGCCGGGGGACTGCTCCTGCCCGGCCGCGCGGTGGGCGTCTCGGTGGCCGGGCTCGACCGTACGACGGGCCTTGCCGGATCACCGTCACCGGGCCGGTCCCCCAGCTCGCGGGCGGCCAGCGTGCCCAGGCCGACCGCGGCGGCGCACCCCGCCACGGCGGCGGCGATCATCGTCGTCCTGCGCCTGCCGCGCCCGGCGTTCCGCGCCGGCCCGGAGGGCGGCACGGTGGGCGGTGCGACGGGCGGCAGGGTCGGCGGCACGGCGGGCGGCACGGCGGACGGCGGGGCCTGCGGTGTGGTGCCCGGCCGCCACGCGCCCGGTCGCACGTCGCCGGTGCCGCCCCGCCCCCCGGCGGTTCCGGCCTCCCCGCCCGTCTCCCGGTACGCGCCGGGGGGCGCGGGTGGGGTCCCCGCGGGGTCCGGCGACGAGACGACCTCCCGCGGCCACTCGGTGGCGGGCTCGGCCCGCCAGCCGGCCGGGTCGGTGAGCGTGCCCAGCCCGGTGGCGCCGGAGGCGGTGAGCGCGTCGAGCAGCACGTCCGCCCGCTCCGACAGCTCCCTGGCGCCCGCCGGGCGCCGCGCCGGGTCCTTGGACAGGCACGCCATCACCAGGTCACGGACCATCGTCGGCACGTCGTCGGGAAGCGGGGGCGGCGGCTCGCCGATGTGCATCAGGGCGACCGCCACCTGGGTTTCGGCGACGAACGGCGCGCGCCCCGCCAGGCACTCGTAGGCGACCACGCCGAGCGAGTAGATGTCGGTGGCGGGCGTCAGCGGGTCGCCGGAGACCTGTTCCGGGCTGACGTACTGGACGGTGCCCAGCAGCATGCCGGTCTGCGTGACCGGAGCCGCCTCCAGCACTCGGGCGATGCCGAAATCTGTGATCTTTATCACACCGGTCTCGGTCACCAGGATGTTGCCCGGCTTGATGTCCCGGTGGATGATCCCGCCGCTGTGCGCCGCGTGCAGCGCCCTGGCGGTCTGGTGGACCACGTCGAGGGTGATCTCCGGGGTCAGCCTGCCGTCCCGCTTGAGGATGCCCGCCAGCGACTGGCCGGGCACCAGCTCCATGACCAGGTAGGCGACGCCCTCGGCCTCGCCGTAGTCGAAGACCTGCGCGACGCCCGGGTCGGAGAGCCCGGCCGCGATGCGCGCCTCCGAGCGGAACCGCCTGCGGAACTCCGGGTCCTCGGCCACGTGCGCGCGCAGCAGCTTCACCGCGACCTCGCGGCCGAGGAGCTCGTCCTCGGCCCGCCACACCTCACCCATGCCGCCCGACGCGATACGCCCCAGCGGGCGGTACCGGCCCCCGAGCAACGCGGTCATCTACCCAGCACCGCTTCCATCACCCTCTTGGCGATCGGAGCGGCCGTCTGGCCACCGGAGGCGTCGCTGCCGGCGCTTCCGGACTCCACGATCAGCGCGACGGCGACCTGGGGGTCCTCGGCCGGGGCGAAGGAGATGAACCAGGCGTGCGGGTCGCGGCCCTGGGAGGTCTCGGCGGTGCCGGTCTTGCCGCCGACCTTCACGCCCGGGATCTGCGCGGCGCTCGCGGTGCCCTTGTCGACGACGTTGACCATCATCTCCTGGAGCTTGCGCGCGTTGTCCTCGCTCATCGCGGTGGAGAGCACGTCCTGGTCGGCGCTCTCGACCTGGCCGCCCTCGGCGTCCGCGATCTTCTCCACCAGGTACGGCTTCATGACCACGCCGTTGTTGGCGATCCCGGCGGCGATCATGGCCATCTGCAGCGGGGTCATCTGGTTGTCGCGCTGGCCGATGGAGGCCTGGGCGAGGGCCGCCTTGTCCTCCTCGCGGCCGATGTTGCTGGGCGCGACCGCCATGGGGATCTGCAGCGGGTCGCCGTTGATGCCGAACTTGCGCGCCTGCTCGGCCAGCGCGTCGTAGCCCAGCTCCATGGCGATCTTGCCGAACGGGGTGTTGCAGGACTTCTCCAGCGCGAACGAGAGCGTCACGCGCCCGGCGCCGCACGCCGCCCCGCCGTAGTTGGGCAGGTCGGCGGTGGTGTCGGGCAGGTCGAGCACCTGCGGGGCGTCGACCTGGCTGTCGGGGCCCAGGGTGTCGTCGCTCTCCAGGTACGCCGCCATGGTGACCACCTTGAAGGTCGACCCCGGCGGGTAGGTGCGGCTGATCGCCCGGTTCTCCAGCGGCCTGTCGTCCTTCTCGGCCAGCTTTTCGTAGGCGGCGTTGACCGCCTCCTTGTCGGGCTTGGCGAGCGGGTTCGGGTCGTAGGTGGGGATCGAGACCATCGCGAGGATCGCCCCGGTCTTCGGCTCGATCGCGACCAGCGCGCCCTTCTTGCCGCTGTCGCCCAGCGCCTTGTAGGCCGCCTCCTGCGCCCTGGGGTTGATCGTCAGGTCGACGTTGGCACCCTTGGACTGCTGGGCGGTGAACAGGTCGATGCTGCGCCGGATCAGCAGGCTCGGGCTGGTGCCGTCGAGCAGCTTGTCCTTCGCCCGCTCGATGTCGCTCGCGCTCTCGGGGGCGAAGAACCCGGTGACGGGTGCGTAGACCTTGCCCTCGGGGTAGCGCCGGCTGAAGGGGAACTCGGTGTCGCCGGTCTTGACGGACTCGGCGAGCACCTTGTCGCCCGCGGTGATCCGGCCGCGCTCGACCTCGTACCGCGCGTAGAAGTTGCGGGTGTTGCGCGCGTTGTCGCGCAGGTCGTCGGCCCGCACGGCCTGCAGGTAGTTCACGTTGATCATCAGCAGGCCGAACATGAGCATGCAGGCGAGGGCGGCGCGCTTGAGGGGACCGTTCATCGCTGGAACACCTGCGTCATTCCTTCGTCCTGGATGGCCTGGGGCGGGGGTTTCCTCGCCGTGTCCGACATGCGTACGAGCAGGGCGATGAGGATCCAGTTGGCCAGCAGCGCGGAGCCGCCCTGCGACATGAACGGCGTGACCAGGCCGGTCAGCGGGATCAGGTTGGTCACGCCGCCGACGATGATGAAGACCTGCCAGGCGAGGATGAACGACAGGCCACCGGCCAGCAGCTTGGAGAACGGCTCGCGGGCCGAGATCGAGGTGCGCAGGCCGCGCTCCACCAGCAGCGCGTAGACCATCAGCAGGGCCATCAGCCCGGTCAGGCCGAGCTCCTCGCCCGCGGCGGGGAAGATGAAGTCGGAGAAGGCCAGCGGGATCAGGTTGGGGTGGCCCTGGCCCAGACCGGTGCCGAGGATGCCGCCCTCACCCAGGGCGAACAGGCCCTCCATGAGCTGCCCGCTGCCGCCGACCTGGTAGTAGAGCTCCGGGTCCTCGGGGTTGAGGTAGACCGTGAAGCGCTGCTGCACGTGGTTGAAGAGCATTCCCGCCAGGACCGCGCCGCCGACGAAGAGCAGGATGCCGATGAGCACCCACGAGGTGCGCTGGGTGGCGATGTAGAGCATCGCGATGAACGTGCCGAAGATCAGCAGCGAGGAGCCGAGGTCCTTCTGCAGGATCAGCACGCTCAGGCTGAGACCCCAGATGATGAGGACCGGGCCCAGGTCGCGGGCCCGGGGCAGGTCGATGAAGAGCAGCCGCCGCCCGGCCAGGGCAAGCACGTCGCGCTTGGCGACCAGGTAACCGGCGAAGAAGATGACGAGCGCGAGCTTGGTGAACTCCGCGGGCTGCAGGGTGAGGCCGCCGACGCCGATCCAGATGCGGGCGCCGTTGATCTCCTTGCCGATGAAGGGCAGCAGCGGCGCGACCAGCAGGAGCAGGCCGACCGCGCCCATGGTGTAGGTCAGGCGCTGCAGCACGCGGTGGTCACGCACCACGATCAGCGTCACCGAGAACATGACGACCCCGACCGCGGTCCACAGCAGCTGGTTGGAGGCCGAGGCGCCGGGCATGTCGGCCGCCTCCAGCCGGTAGATGACCACCAGGCCGATGCCGTTGACCAGTGTCACCAGCGGCAGGATCAGCGGGTCGGCCCAGGGCGCGAACTTCGCCAGCACCAGGTAGGCGGCCAGCATCAGGCCGCCCAGCCCCAGGCCGTAGGTGAGCATCCCCGAGGGGATCTGGTTGTCGAGCGCCAGCCCCACGTTGGCGTACGCCAGCATCACGATGACGATCGCGAACGCGAGCATGGCCAGCTGGGCCACCCGCCGTTTGGCGGGGAGCAGGACGGGCTCGGCGCTAGGGGTGCTCATGTCTCTACTGTGACCTCGTGGGTTCGGGGGTTCTCGCGGGTGCGGAGGACGCCGAGGCGCTCGGCGTCGCGCTCGGCTTCTTCCCACCCGCTCCGGCGGCGGTCGTCTTGAGCTCCTCGATCTTCTTCAGACCCGCCTCGACCGTCTCCACCGGGATGCCGTCGCGGACCTGGCCCTGCTGGAACGCGCCAAGGGCGGTGACCGACTCGGTGGTGCTCCGGGCCACGTCGAAGAGCTCGAAGGGGCCGAGATTGGTCTTCACGCCCTGGAAAACCACGATCTCGTCGCCCCTCGCTCCCACGAAGTACTGGTCCTCCAGCCACTGACTGCCGAAGTACCAGCCTAGGACGCTCCCGAGCACGACGACGCCGCCGGTCGAGGCCAGCAGGGGCCACATCCGGCGGCGTCTGACCGGTCGGGCCGCGGCCCTGATGACCGGTTCGTCGTCGTCATCGGCGTCGGAGATCACCGGCTGGGGCATGGTGACCGCCTCGGCGGTACGACCGGCCGGGGTGTCCGGCGGCTCGGACCGGGGCATCCCGGAACCGGCGGCGCCGACCACGGCGGCCTCGGTGCGCGACGTGAAGCCCTCGTCCACCTCCAGCACGTCGGCGACCACGCAGGTGATGTTGTCGGGACCGCCGCCCCGGTTGGCCAGATCGATCAGGGCCCGCACCACCCCCTCGGGATCCTCGATCGTGGAGAGCGTGTGGTGCAGGGTCTCCGCGCTGACCACCCCGGACAGGCCGTCGGAGCAGAGCAGGTAGCGGTCGCCGAGCTGGGCCTCGCGCAGGGACAGGTCGGGGTCGACCTCGCCGCTGCCGTCGAGCGCCCGGAGCAGGATCGACCGCTGGGGGTGGGTGGCGGCCTCGTCCTGGGTGATCCGGCCGTCGTCCACCAGCGACTGCACCAGGGTGTGGTCGTGGGTGATCTGGTAGAGCTCACCCGCGCGCAGCAGGTAGGCCCGGGAGTCGCCCACGTGGACCAGGGCGACCCGCGTCCCCGACCAGAGCATGGCGGTGAGGGTGGTGCCCATGCCCTTGAGGCTGGGATCCCGGCCCACCATCTCGTGCAGCCTGCGGTTCGCGTCGCGTACCGCCGCCTCGATGGCGCTGAGCAGGTCACCCCCCTGCGCGTCCACGTCGAGCGAGGACATCGCGGCGATGGCGACCGAGCTGGCCACCTCGCCGTGTGCGTGGCCGCCCATGCCGTCCGCGACGGCGAGCAGGCGGCCGCTGGCGTAGGCGGAGTCCTCGTTGCCTTCGCGGAGGAGGCCGACGTCTGAGCGGGCGGCGTAACGGAGTGCGATGGTCATTTGCGCAATTCGATGACGGTCTTACCGATGCGGATCGGAACACCGAGCGGCACCGGAGTCGGACGGGTGACTTTGGAGCGGTCGAGATACGTGCCGTTGGTGGAGCCGAGATCTTCCACGATCCACTGACCGTCCTGGGGGAAGAGCCGGGCGTGCCGGCTGGAGGCGTAGTCGTCGCTGACTATCAGCGTCGCGTCGTTCGCCCGGCCGATGGTGATGGGCGTCTCCGTGAGATCGATGGTGGTGCCTTGGAGGGGGCCACCGATGACGACCATCTGCCGTGGCTCCCCCTTCTTGGATTTGGCCGCGGGCTTCGCCGGCTTGGGAACCTTGCGCGCGGGGACGGCGGCGGCCGTGCGGGACCCGAACAAGTCTGTCCGGATCACACCGACCGCGGCAATCACGAAGAACCACAGCACCGCGAGGAAGGCGAGCCGGATCAGCAGCAGCGTGAGCTCGGACATGGACCGTCTGTTTACCTTTAATCGCGCCGGAAAACCAGAGTCGTGCGCCCCAGCGTGACACGAGTGCCGTTCTGGAGCTCGACCCGGCGCACCGGCTGGCCGTTGACGAAGGTGCCGTTCGTGGAGCCGAGGTCGACGAGCGCGACCTGGGGGCCCTCCACTCGCAGCTCGGCGTGGTGCCGGGACACGCCCGGATCGACCAGCCGCAGATCGCAGTCGGTGCCCCTGCCGAGCAGGGTCACCGGTGTCGTCAGGTCGAAGGACCGCTGGCCCTGCGGGTCGTCCTGGGTGGAGACCAGCAGGCGGGGGCGTCCCTGGAACGCCTGCCGGTTCCCGGTGGGCACGTCGCTCACCGGGGTGCGGATCTCGTCCTGTTCGACCGTCGCGCCGCGGATCACGCCCGAGCGGATGCGGAACAGGCCGACCGCGAGGTCGTCGGCCATCTCGAAACGGACCCTGACCGGCCCCACGAAGGAGTAGCCCTGTTCCTTGGCGTACTCCCTGGCGAGGTTGGCCAGCTCCAGGCTGATGCTGTCGGCGTAGACCTCCAGGCGTTCGCTGTCGGTCGTGGACAGCTCGACCACGAAGTCGTTGGGCACCAGGGTGCGCCCCTGGGCGACGATCGCCGCCCGCTCGTCCATCTCGCGTTGGACCGCACTGGCGACCTCTACCGGCTGAAGGTCAGATTTGAACGCCCGTGCAAAGGCACCTTCAACCAAGCCTTCGAGCCTCCGCTCGAAACGCTGAAGGACTCCCACCGGGTACCTCCCCTCCTCCGTCTATGTGGTCGCGGCCGCTTGGGGGCTTGTCGGTCGGTCCTCGCTCTCTCGCACCCAGCTGCTCCGCTTCGGCATCTAGGAGGATCGTATCCGGGTTCATGGGTAACGGCCGATCCGTGCTAATGTTTCGACCGCACCCAACAAGGGCGGGTGGCGGAACGGCAGACGCGCACGGTTCAGGTCCGTGTGTCCGAAAGGACGTGAGGGTTCAAATCCCTCCTCGCCCACCAGGAAACACCGATGAAATCGGTGGGTCCACAGTGACGAAAGAGAGCCCCGCTCCGCAAGAGCCGGGGCTTCTTTGCTTGTACGAGGTTCCGCGGCGTGTCCGGGCATGCGGAGATGTCTATCCCGTCTGGCTTGCAGATCACTTTCGTGCGGGTTGCGCGTATTACGCTCATGGCTGAGAGAGTCGCCACGCGGTCGGCCTGGTCTGCCGGTCCCGTGCGGTTCTCAGCCGCGAGTGATCGTTCGGGGTTCCGGCCGTCCGGAGGCTCGGTGGCTCTGCGGCGGACGCGCCTGCGGGCCGCCGTCGGTGCGGGGCGGCAAGCCGGCTGAGAATTTTCCTGAGTCGGCGGGCAGCTGGAAGGCCCCTGCGGGCTCCCTGCGGGCTCCCTGCTGGCTCCCTGCTGGCTCTGTGCGGCGATGCCACGGTTCGGCACCCCTGAGCTGCGCTCGACGGCCTCGTGGGCGTCCGGCGCCGGGCATCGCGGTGCGATCTCGACCGGGTCCGGGTCGTCCTTGTCGACGGCCGCGCTCCATACCGGATCGGCGGGCAGGAAAGCGTGTCTCACCCGGGGCGAGGACCGGGGACGATCTTCCCGTGGAGTCGTCGCCGGAGTCCGCGCGCCGATGGGCCGGTGAGCGGCCCCCGGCGCCGGCCGACCGGCGTGGTGATCGCGATTCGTGCGGCTATGGAGAAATGTGGCACCTGACGGCGGCGCCGCACAGGGGCGTCGAGACCACCGGGGCCGGCGAGGGCACGGGGTGGCCGGGATCGCCGCGGCCCCGGGTCGCCGGGCGTCGGCGGCCGATGATCCGGGTCCACGCCGTCGGCGGTCCCGGCCCGCGGTCGCGGGCCGGGACCGCCGCGTGTCACGGCATGCCGACGCGTACGGACCCGCCCGGATCTCTCCGGACGCCGTACGCCGACCGGCTAGCGGACGCCGCGCCTGCCGTACATGCCGGCGACGATGGCGACACCGACGGCGGCGACGGCCACCTGAATGATGATCTCGATCCAGTCGATGCCCGACGTGTTGGAGACCCCGAGGGCCCGGGCGATCGCGGTGCCGATGAGGGCGGCGACGATACCGACCACGATGGTCAGCCAGATCGGGATGTTCTGCTTCCCGGGTACGACGAGTCGTCCCAGAAGACCGATGATGGCTCCAATAACGATGGCGGTGATGATGCCGGTGACTGTCATGTCCACACTTCCTCATTGATTGACTTGCAAGGCGTATGCCCCTGGCGAGGGGCATGATGCATAACGGAATGACGACACCGCGTGAACATCCGTCTTCGCCCGGCCACTTCCGGACGTCTCGCCCGGTCACGGCGGGGGTGTCAGGCGACCGAGTGGGTGATGGTGGCGGTGTAGATCCCGGTCACCACCCCGACCGGCAGCGTCACGGTGATCGTCGGGTTCCAGGTGGCCGAGTTGTTCCCGCTGCCCTCGGAGGCGGAGAAGGCGATACGCGCGGGGTCCAGATCGCCGGGGGCTCCGGGGGTGAAGGTCGCGTCACCGGTCGTCCGCGTGACCGGCCCCGGCGAGTAGCCGATGAACTCCCTGGGGATGGTCCCGGCCCCCGCGCCCCCGCCGGTGGTGAAGTCCGTCGAGCTGACGGTCACCACCCAGGCGGCGGGTGAGTCGCCCCGGTCGTCGGTCACGGTCACCTCGCCGAGATCGCCCGGCAGGCCGGCCGCACCGGCCCTCACGGAGCCCAGATCGGCGGCCGGAGGCACGCTGATCGACAGGGGGCCGGGGGTCGTGGGGACGGTCACGGCGTTGGTGTCGAGGGTGACGGCGCCGTTGCGGGCCAGCAGGCGGCCGTTGACGGTCACGCCGGTGGTGGCGGTGATCGAGGTCAGGGCGAGGACGGTACCGGTGAACTCGGAGCCGGTGCCCAGCGTGGCCGAGCTTCCCACCTGCCAGAACACGTTGCGCGCCTGGGCGCCGCCGGTGAGGGTGACGGTGCTGGCGGAGGCGGTGATGAGCGTGGAGGCGGTTCTGAAGATGAAGATCGCATCCGGGTCCCCCAGGGCGTCGAGGGTGAGCTCTCCGGTGATGCCGAAGGTGCCGGCGGCGGAGGTGTAGGTGCCCGGCGTGACGGT